>DATAOT010000153.1:0-10743 GCA_036265615.1 Aestuariivirgaceae bacterium | reverse complement strand
TTCAAGACCGTATCGTGAAGCGAATAGCCAAGTCCATCCGGCTTGAGGAGCAGTCTGCGGCTTTCCCAACCAGGTCCCTTTGCATGCCTTGGGGTGTCGAGAATCTCCTGCAAAGTCCTGACAATCATCGGCCATTCTCCTTTCCAGTGGTTTTCCTGCCTGCCACACTGCCGATGTGACGGTTCGTCATCAAGCCTTCATCAGACTCGGGCGATAGGGAAAGAAGGCTCGGCGCTGGCGGGGATTCATTGCCGGCCATGGGGTAGCATGAACGCCTATTTCGGTGAACCCTTTCGCTTTCGCACGATCTGGATTTCCGACGTGCATCTCGGGACACGTCGGGCCCAGGCGGAGATGCTGCTCGAATTTCTGCGGGTGACCGAATCGGAAACTCTCTATGTCGTTGGCGATCTCATCGACGGCTGGGCTCTCAGCCGCAGCTGGTATTGGGATCAGACCCATAATGACGTGATCCAGAAGCTGCTCCGCAAAGCGCGCAAGGGCACGCGGGTCATTTACATACCGGGCAATCACGACGAAAACTTCCGCTCCTTCATCAATCTGCGCTTCGGCCGGGTGGCGGTGGTCAACGACTATATTCACCTGACCGCGACCGGCGAACGCTATCTCGTGCTGCATGGCGACAAGTTCGACGGCATCGTGAAATACGCCAAATGGCTGGCGCTGCTCGGCGACACTGCCTATGAATGGGCAATGGTCGTGAACCTGCATCTCAACAATGTGAGACGGTTCCTGAAGCTGCCCTACTGGTCGCTGTCGGCCTATCTCAAGCGGCGGGTCAAGGGCGCGGTGGAATTCATCTCGCATTTCGAGGCGGCGGTGACCCGCGAGGCGCGCTCGCGCGGGGCAACGGGCGTGGTGTGCGGCCATATACACACGCCCGACATCCGCCAGATCGGCGGCATCCACTATCTGAATGATGGCGACTGGGTCGAAAGCTGCACGGCGCTTGTCGAGCATGTCGACGGTCGTTTCGAAATCCTCGAATGGGCGAAGCTCCGGGCTTCTCACCAATGGGCCAGAAATGCGGATCCTGATCGCGACCGACGCCTGGTACCCGCAGGTTAACGGCGTCGTCAGGACGCTCGAGGAAACAGCCAGAGAGTTGCGGGCGATGGGACATCAGGTCCTGCTCCTGACGCCGGAGGGGCACGCCACGATCCCGCTTCCGCTCTATTCCGAGATCCGTCTTGCCATTCCAGCGCCCGGCGTTATCGCGCGCGCCATCGAGGCGTTCACGCCCGATGCCATCTATGTCGCGACCGAAGGGCTGATCGGGCTTGCGGCGCGGCGCTGGTGCCTGCGCCACGGCATGCGCTTTGCCACCGGATTTCACACCCGCTTTCCGGAATTCGCTGCCGCCCGCCTGCCGCTCCCCGGCGTCGTCGCGCTCGGTTATGAATTTCTCAGATGGTTCCACGCTCCCTCAAGCGCGATCCTGGTCCCGACCGCGTTCGTCGCAAAGGACCTGGCAGCCTCCGGATTTGCCAATCTGAAAGTGTGGACGCGCGGCGTCGACCAGGCGGTGTTCAGCCCGGACGATCCCTTGGATCTCGGGATGCCGCGACCGGTCATGCTCTATGCCGGCCGGGTCTCGATCGAGAAGGGACTCGACGATTTCCTGAAGCTCGAGCTGCCTGGAGCGAAGGTGGTGGTCGGGGATGGACCCGATCGCCTGGAGCTCAGCCAGCGCTATCCCAAGGTGCAGTTTGCCGGCTACCGCTTCGGCCGCGATCTCGCCCGGCATATCGCGGCGGCGGATGTCTTCGTGTTTCCGAGCCGGGTCGACACTTTCGGGCTGGTGATGCTGGAGGCCATGGCCTGCGGCGTGCCGGTTGCCGCCTATCCGGTGCAAGGGCCGGTGGATGTGGTCGTCGACGGCGTGAGCGGAGCGCTCGATGGCGATCTCGGCGCGGCGATCGGTCGGGCGCTTCAGGTGCCGCGGGCCGACTGCCGCGCCTATGCCCTGGATTTCACGTGGCGGCGAACGGCGGAAATGTTTCTCGACCATCTGGTGCCGGTCGTGGGGCGGCCGCAGCAGGTCGCGTGAGCACGGCATACCAGGCATAGCCGCCATAAAGCGGCGTGAAGTCCAGATCGGCCCCCTGCTCTCGTGCCATCTCGGCCAGCACGTGGTGGAGCGCGGCGCGCGGCGTGACATGGAACTTGGCGAGCCACCACCACAGGACTGCCCGAAAGGGCGGCGGCAAGGCCTCGCTCTGGCCGAAGTCGACGATGAAAAGCTGCCCTCCAGGCGCGACATGCTTCCAGGCATGGGCGATGGCGCGCTCCCAGGGCGGGATCATCGACAGGGTGTAAGAAAAAAAGATCCGGCTGAACACCGGCAACCCGAACAGACGCAACGGCTCGAAATCGACGGCATCGGCTGCGGCGATGTCGACAGCATGGCTCAGACGGTGGCGGGCCAGCGCCGCCCGCGCGGTCTTCAGCATCTCCTCCGAAAGGTCGAGACCGAAAAACCGCGCCTGGGGATAGGCAGCCGCGGCGGCGATGAGATTGCGGCCGGTGCCGCAGCCGATTTCCAGAACGGAGCCGCCAGCGGGAGGCTTGAGCTCAGCCACAAGCCGATCGCGCCCGAGCAGGTAATATCGGCGCGACAAATCGTAGATGTGGCGCTGGCGACGGTAGATGCTGTCCATCAAGCGGCGGTCGCTCGAAGGCTCGGTCAGTGATGCCGGCGTGTTCACGCGACAGCGGTCCCCGCCTGGTCCTTGAGGCAATAGAGGTGGAAGCCGCCATAGATCGACGAGCGATCCATGGCAGTCAGCTCGCGCGAGCGTTCCTCCTCATAGTGCCAGCGATCGAGCAGCGCCGGCGCGAGGCGGCCGGGAAGAATCGAGGCCACGCCAGCGGTGCGGAAGATGACGCGGGCGCCCGGCCGGGCGGTGCGGGTGATCTCGCTCCACAGGGCATCGAGCTGATCGGAGCGCATCCAGTCCTGGGCATCGAGCAGCACCACCCGATCGACGCTATCCGGCGCCAGGGCGGCCAGCGCCCGGGTCATCGAGATGCGCCTTACCTCGACTCGCGAGGCGGCCTCCCTGATGCGAGGATAGAGGTCCTGCTGGAGATAAAGCGGCACCGGGCCGCTGCCGCCCGGGGCATAGCCGCGGTTGAAGGCCTGCCAAGCGAAATAATTCTCGCGAAGCGGAAAGCCGCAGGCGAGCCGCTCGAGCCGCGACCTCAGCACCGAAGCGATGTCGCCCTCCCCGGTTTCCTGGAGCTCGCGATATTGCGCCGGCGGGATGCCGAGACCAAAAAGCGAGGCCGGTCGGCGGGTCAGCCAGCGCACCAGCCGCTTGTCGAACAGCGGCGCGATCTTGCTATCGAAGAAGGCGCGCTGCTCCTTGACATTGCGCGCCTTGACGAGATCCGAGAGGTCGACCCCATAGAGCCTGGCGAGGCGATGGCCGGCGCCGATGAAGCGACCGAGCAGGCCGCGGCGGTAGATGTTGGCGCTGAAGAGCGCGATGCGCCGGCGACCGGCCGCGCCCCTGCCCTGCCAGAAGGCGCGGGTCTCGGGATCGAGATGCGGCTCGAGACAGTCGCGGAAGGCGCGAATGTTTCCGACCTCGTCGGCCTCACCGAAGAAACGGTAGAACGCATCCCAGCTCGGCAGGTGGCGGATGCCGGCTAGCTTCAGGCGGGTCAGCGCCACATGCGAGCGGTTGAGGTCGACGGCGGTAATGCGCGCCGGCGAGGCCGACAGATAGCTCATGACGTTGCAGCCGCCGGATGCGATCGTCACCACATGATGGTCGGGCGTGATCTGCATGGCCGCAAGATCGACCGCCGGGTCCTCCCAGATCTGTGGATAAACCAGCCCGGAGAATGCGAGCGTGAAGAGCCGCTCGCTCAGGCCTTCGCGCGACAGGGCCCGGTAGCGGTGAACGGCCTCATGGACAAGGCGCCCTGCCGCCTGGGGCGCCGGGCGCAAATCGAGCGCCGGTGAGATCTGTGTCATATCCCCTCCTCACGTCTCCCCCGATGCCTTGCACGATCCGCGATAAGACCGCGTCATGACGACGGCGTGACGTCTCCACGTCAAGCCGAATTGTCAGTTGTTGACGGTTATTTGCCGGCAACGAGCCGGGCGGGCCCGAGCTGCTCGGGGGTCACGCCATAGGCAGCGATTCGGTCCGGCACGCCGGCGCCACGGGCGAGCGATGCGGCGGTAAGTCCGAGCGCCCACGAGGTCTGGATGCCGTAACCGCCCTGCCCGGCAAGCCAGAAGAAGCCGGGTGCCTCCTGCTCGAAGCCGACCACCGGGTTCTTGTCGGCGACGAAGCTGCGCAAGCCCGCCCAGCGGCGCAGGATGGACGGAATCGCGAGCGTCGTCGCATGCTGCAGCCGATCGACCAGCACCGCGATATCGATCTCCTCGGGCTGGACGTCGTGCGGCTCGACCGGCGTTTCGTCGGCCGGCGATGCCAGGAGCCGTCCGGCTTCGGGCTTGAAGTAATAGGTCTCGGCGATGTCGGCGACACACGGCCAATCGGCGAAGCTTCCACCCGGTCCGTCAAAGATGATGACGGTGCGGCGCTTCGGCTCGAGGTCGATCGGTCGGACGCCCGCAAGGCCCGCGACGCCATCGGCCCAGGCACCGGCGGCATTGATGACGACCGGCGCAGCGAAAGTCCCGGCCGGCGTCTCGGCGCGCCAGGATCCCCGCGCATTGTCGAGGGACCGGACCTCGGCGCCGGCGACGATTTCCGCTCCCCTGTTCCGAGCTCCGCGGAGATAGCCCTGGTGGATGGCGTTGACGTCCATGTCCATGACCGAGCCATCGACCGCCCCTACCTCTGCCGCCTGGGGCAGCAATGCCGGGCAGATGCGCAAGGCTTGGTCGGTGTCGACGAGCTGCAGGATATCGCCGAGCTCGTTCACCTCCGCGACGAAGGCCTCGAGCCTCGCCGCATGGCCGGCGGTGGCGGTGAACAGGGCGCCGCGCGGCGTCATCAGCGGATAGGGCGAGAAGCCCTCGGGCGGGCCTTTCAGGAACGCGCCGCTCTCGGCCGTGAAGATCCGCATAAGGCGCGTGCCATAGCTCGGGGCATAAAGCGCCGCCGAGCGCCCGGTGCTGTGATAGCCCGGCTGGTCCTCGCGCTCGAGGATGGCGAGCGAGCCGTGCTCGGCGAGATGATAGGCGACGGAAGCCCCGGCAATGCCGCTGCCTATGATGAGGAAATCGACTTCACGCACGGCAGTCGTCTCCTACAGGGTGCCGCCGAACAGGGCCCAGCCGCGGTTGCGCAGCAGGTCGAGCGAGCTGTAGTCGGTTACGGCCAGCCCGCCGTCGACGATCAGCGTCTGGCCGGTGATGAAGGACGCATCGTCACTGGCGAGAAAGGCGACTGCCGCCGCGATCTCGGCGGGGCTTCCCATGCGGTTGAGCAGCGAGGGCGGGAGATGCCAGGTGCCATCGGGACTGCCGGATGCATGCTGAACGGTATCCATGTCGATCGAGATCCAGCCCGGGCTGACGGCGTTCACCCGGATGCCGTGCGGCGCCGCCTCGGCGGCCAGCGACCGGGTCAACGCCTCCACCGCGGCCTTGGCAACGCAGTAGTAACCCCAATTGCCATGCAAGGTCGCGGTCGAGGAGATGTTGACGACGGCGCCGCCGCCCGCCCGGGCAATGGCGGGCATCGCATAAGCAGAGACATAGAGGGCGGCATCGAGATTGGGGCCGCGAAATTTCTCCCAGCGGGTGCCGGGGCCGTCATCCTTGGCAATCGGCGTGCGGCGCCCGCCGAGGCCGGCATTGTTGACCACGACACTGACCGGTCCAAGCTTCTCGACCTCGCGCACCAGCCTCTCGACCGCGGCCTCCTGCGTCAGGTCGCAGGCGAAGAACACCGCTTCGCCGCCCCGTTCGCGCACTTCCTCCTCGACGGCGCGGCCCTTGCCCGGATCACGCCCGACCAGTGCCACCTTCGCCCCCTCGGCAGCGAAGCGATGGACGATGCCCCGGCCAATGCCGGAATTGCCGCCGGTGACCACCACCAGCTTGTCGCGGAAACGCTTCATGTCAGACGGTGCTCACTCCTGCTATCCATAGTCGCTTCGCACCCCCGTTTCTGAAACGATTCCGGCATCGAGGTCGGCCTGCAGCCGTTGGCGGTCGCGCTTGTGCGGATCACCGAAGCCGCCGCCGCCCGGCAGCTCGAGAACAACGCTGTCGCCGGGGCGAATGGGGTGAAGCCCCTTGTCGGGCAGCGGCTCGCCCGAACCCCGACGGGCGGCGCCGTTGCGTCCCGGCCTGCCGCCGTGGCGCCCTTGCGCGGGATGGTGCAGGCGGTCGAAGGTCGCGGCGGAAATCAGGAATGGCGCTGCCTCGCGACTGGCGATCTCGATCACCTGGGACAGCCCACCGCGAAACTCGCCGGCGCCGCCGGAATCAGGGAGATATTCCTTGCGGCGGAACCATAGCGGCGACTGCGCTTCAGTCACCTCGACCGGGATGGTGCCGATGCCGGAGGGGAAGGCGGTGGTGGCGAGGCCGTCCTTGCCGGGCCGGCCACCGATGCCGCCAAGGCCGATATTGGTGACCTGGAACACCTTGGCGCCGGCGGTTTCCTCGGCCGGAACCTTGCCATGGGCCGAGCTCAGGGCCAGGATCCAGATCGAGCCGGCGCTTTCGGCCTGGACCTGGCCTGGCAGCGCCTGCGCCAGGCAGCCGAACACCGCATCGGCCAGCATCTGCCCGATCACATGGCGGCCGGTCACCGGGCTTGGGCGTATGGGATCGACGCAGGTCCCCGGCTCCGTCACGAGGTCGAAGCAGGAGAGCGATCCGGCATTGTTGGGCACGTGCGGCGCGATGATCGCCTTCAAACCGAACACCGAATAGGCGTGCGAATAGGTGCGCGGGCTGTTGATGCCATAGATCGAGGCCGGCGATGAGCCGGTGAAATCAATGACCGTGGATTCATGATCGATGGTGAGCTTGGCCTTGAGAAGGATCGGTCGCTCATAGCCGTCGAGCGGCATCTCGTATGACCAGGTGCCGTTGGGGAGCGCGCGGATGGCCTCGCGGGTTGCCGCCACCGAGCGGTCGATGATGTGGTCGGCAAGGGCGTCGATCGATCGAAGGCCGAATTCCTCCATCATTGCGATGAGGCGCCGGGCGCCGGTGTCATTGGCGCTGACCAGCGACATGAGATCACCGCGCACCTCGACGGGATTGCGCGAATTGGCCAGGATGACCGACAGCAGCTCCTCGTTGAGGTCGCCGGCCTTCCTGAGCTTGAGGTGCGGGATGAGGGTGCCCTCCTCGAACACCGAATTGCCCTCGGCGGACAGGCCGACGCCGCCGACATCGATGACGTGGCATGTCGAGGCGAAGATCGCGACAGGGGTCGTGCCGAGAAACACCGGCGTCATCACCACATAATCGAAGAGATGGCCGGTGCCGAGCCAGGGGTCGTTGGTGATGTAGACATCGCCCGGCTGCATGGTGGCAACCGGGTACCAATTGAAGAAGTGCTGGACGGCAGTCGCCATCGTATTGATGTGGCCGGGCGTGCCGGTCATCGCCTGGGCCAGCATGCGGCCGCGGGTGTCGTAGACCCCGGCCGAGAGGTCGCCGGCTTCGCGGGTGATGGCGCCGAAGGCGGTTCGGAGCAGCGATTGCGCCTGCTCCTCGACAACGGCGATGAGTCGGTTCCACATCACCTGGGTGCGAATGGCCTTGAGGGCATCGGCGGACATGGCCGTCAGTTCCTTCTGAGAACGATGTAGCCGAGAGCGTTGATGACGGCGCGGAAATTGGAGCCGACTACCGTCGAGGTCTCGTCCTCGGCGATGATGGCGGGCCCCTCGACGACGCTGCCGGGAGGGAGATCGAAACGCCAGAAGAGCGGCGTCGCCGTGGTCGCGCCAAGAGCCGGATCGAAGATGTCGCGCGTGGCGCGAGGCCTCGCGGACCGTTCCGCCGGCACGCTGCCGGTCGCAGCCACCGGACGGGGCGAAGAGGAGACGGTCACCGACCAGGTTACCGCCTCGGCGTCCATTCCAGGAATGGTCAGGCCATAGATCTGCCGGTAAAGCCTTTCGAATTCGCTTTTAAGCCAGCCGCCATCATCCTCAGACAGGCGCCCCGTCGGCAATGCGACCTGAATCTCGTGACCCTGGCCGACATAGCGGCAATCGGCGATCCGGCTGACGACGGGCAGTTCGCCGGCAAGCGCCGGAGCGACAATGGCCGTCGCATGCCGCTCCATATCCTCGAGCATGGCATTGGCGCGGCCGGCATCAAAGGCGCTTAGGCCGAGCGCCGCGCTCCGGGTGATCTCATATGCGATCGGGGCCTTGAGAAAGCCGATCGCGGAGCCGACGCCGGCGCCGCTCGGCACCACGATCTCGTCGATACCGAGCTTGTCGGCCAATCGGCAGGCATGGAGCGGCGCCCCGCCGCCGAAGGCGACCATGGCGCAGGCCGCGATGTCCTTGCCGCGCTCGATGGCATGGACCCGAGCCGCATTCGCCATGTTCTCCTCGACGATCTCGGCGACCCCGGCGGCAGCCCAGGACGGCGAGAGCTGCAGGGGCTTGCCCACCCGGGAGCGCAAGGCTTCCTCTGCCGCCGCCTGATCAAGCGCAATCTTGCCGCCGGCGAAATGGGCGGGATCGATCTTGCCGAGCTGCAGATTGGCATCGGTCACGGCGGGTTCGACGCCGCCCCGCCCATAGCAGGCAGGGCCCGGCATCGAGCCGGCGCTGTCCGGACCGACGGCGATGCGCTTCAGCTTGTCGACGCGGGCAATCGATCCGCCGCCGGCACCGATCTCGACCATCTCGATGACCGGAATTCGCACCGGGATGCCGGAGCCCCGCATGTCGCGATAAGCACGGGCAATCTCGAATTTGCGGGCCCGGTCGGGCTCGCCGTCGCTCAGGAGGCAGATCTTCGCCGTGGTGCCGCCCATATCGAAGGAGAACACCTCGCGGAGGCTGCATTCGCGTGCAATCTCGCTGGCCAGGATCGCGCCGCCGGCGGGACCCGATTCGACGAGGCGGATCGGAAAGCGTGCGGCGGTCTCGAGGGTCGTCAGCCCGCCGCCGGACATCATCAGGAAAAACGGTGCCTCAAGCCCGCGGTGGGCGAGCTCGGATGCCAGCCGGTTGAGGTAGCCCGACATCAGCGGCCGCACATAGGCATTGGCCACCGTCGTCGAGAACCGCTCATATTCGCGGATCTCGGGCGCCACCTCGCTGGACAGGCAAATGGTCACCCGGTCGTCGAGCAGTGGCCGGAGCAGCTCGCGCACGCGCCGCTCATGATCGTCATGAGCATAGGCATGGAGCAGGCAGACGGCGACGGCGCCCACCGCATCGGTGCGAAGCTTCCGCCCGATCGGCGCGACGGCGGACTCATCGAGCGGGATCAAAACGTCGCCGTCGGCCGACAGCCGCTCGCGGATGGTGAAGCGCCGGATGCGCGGCACAAGCGGCTCCGGCCGGTCGATCATCAGGTCGTAGTGGTCGAACCGCTTCTCATAGCCCTGCTCGATGATGTCGCGGAAGCCCTCGGTGGTGATCATTGCGGTCCGCGCGCCCTTGCGTTCGATCAGGGCATTGGTGGCGAGCGTCGTGCCATGGATGAACACCCCGACATCGGCGGGCGACAATGCCGCCTGTTTCAGCACGGCGTCGATGCCGTCGAGCACGCCCTGTTCCGGGGCTTCGGGGGTGGTCAGGACCTTGCCGCTCAGCCGCTTGCCGGCGACATCGAGCACGATATCGGTGAAGGTGCCGCCGATATCGGCCGCGAGCTTGATGTCCGGACGTCCCGCCATGAGCGCTCCTTCAACCGGGCACGGAAAACAAAATGCGATGCCAGGCAGTTAAACGCCACGCCGGCCGGGATCGCCAGCCCCAAGCGGGCAGGACAGGCATGACCATGGCAGCGAGCGTGACGACCGCCGTCGTCTCGGTCAAGCGCGAAGGTCCAGGGACCATTCAGCACGACGGCTGCTGCCGCGCGCTCCCCGGTCCGTCGCTGCTGGAGGGAAGGCTATTCCGCGACCGATCGGCGCTCGCCATAGAGCCGGCGCACCGCCTCGACATCGCCATCCTGAAGGCCCCTCACCTTCTCGTCATAGCGAAAGCCCATCACCTCGCCGGATGCGCCGGGATGATCGAGGCCGATGGTGTGGCCGATCTCGTGGAGGAAGGTGAAATAGAGGTCATAGACGTCGAGATTGCCGTCGTAACCCACCTTCCATGTCTTCTCCGGATTGAGACAGATCAAGCTCTGCCGGATGGATTTCACCGCCAGCGGTCCCGTGTCCGAGAGCCCCTGGCCGGGGCCGAGACGAGCCGACGGGCTCAAGGCCTTCGCGGCAACGCTCCGCTCCGGCGCATCCGCCGGATCACCATAGGCGACGCTGGAAAATGCGCGGCCGGTGGGAATGGCTTCAGCGCCGATCACGATGTCGGCCTGTTGCGGATCATCGATCATGCGAAACTCGATGTCGGCCGCCGCCGACCAGCTGTCGAAGGCGCGGCGCAGCTCTTCGACGGCAAGCCCGGCCCTGGCCGGGCCAGCGGTCAGGCGCGGCGAAAGCGGCACCATCGCCCGGCAATTCAGCGCATCGGGATAGCGCGATGCCTTGTCGAGAAGGGCCCAGGTGATCACCGCGCCCTGCCCAAGCGCCGGCTTGCCCCATTTGACGAGATTGCCGTTCAGCTGCAGCA
>DATAOT010000152.1:0-29395 GCA_036265615.1 Aestuariivirgaceae bacterium | reverse complement strand
CGATATGGGGCTGGTGCTGGCCGGACCGGATGGTGCCTTCATACGACCGGACGCGCTTTCTTCTACCTTCGCCGCTTTTATCCGCCGACATCCAGAGCTGCCGAAGGTAAGATTCCATGACTTGAGGCACACTCACGCTAGTCTGCTGTTAGAGGCGGGCGAGCATGCCAAGGTTATCAGCGAACGCCTTGGCCATTCGAGCGTAGCGTTCACACTCGACACCTACGGCCACCTTATGCCTGGCATGGAGGAGGGAGCAGCGGCCAAGCTGGATGGCCTCTTCGGTGTTCCTGGACGGAACAAGAACACATAAGGACGGAAATCGACATCGCCGTTTGCAAAATGTTTGCAAATGGTCGAGTTGGGAGCTGACCTACCAAGTTTTGAGAGAAATTAAAGAACTATAAAATGGAACGAAATCAGATAGTTGGCGGAGACGGAGGGATTCGAACCCTCGATACGGATGTTAACCGTATAACGGTTTAGCAAACCGCCGCCTTCAGCCACTCGGCCACGTCTCCCGGTGCGGCTTCTCTTGCCCGGTTTTGCCGTCCCTGGCAAGCCGTCGGGCAGAGATGGCGCAGGCCCCGGCAACTCCTCGCCCGTCGCACGGAACTGTTGCACCACGGACGCGGTTGCACGACAATCGTGCCGTTCGCCGATTCTTAAGTATATGGCGGCAGACTTTATGGCTTAATGGCCGTCAGACGCGCCTTGGGACCGGAATTGGCCTGCAGGGCGATCCAACGTGGAGTGGGAAATGCGCGCCCCGGGATTGGCAAGTGCCGTGCTTGTCGGAGCTTTCTTCACCTTCGCCCCCGAGCTGATGGCAGCGGAGTATTTCGTGCCCTATCGGCCATATTCTCCCTCGCTGGAATATCTCCCGCCGGTCAACAGCCCGGAAGCCAAGTTTCAAGCTCAAACCGACATTTATCAGACCGAGATCAACAATTTCCAGCGTGAGCGGAAGCGCCACGAAACCTGGGATCGGGAGAATTTCGAGCAGCACGAATTCGACCCGATCATCTTCAACAATCGCGAATACTGATCACCCGCCTCAATCCGCGAGCAGCCAGGCGCGCGCCGCGCGCTGCGCGTTGGCGATTTGTGCCGCCGACATTTCCAGCGCGATCTCGGCGCGACGCGCCTTGGCTGCCAGACTGCCGCGCATGGCTGCCAGATTGAACCATTTGTGCGCCGCCACGAAATCCTGCGGCACCTCGCGACCGATCGCGTAAAGCATGCCAAGATTGAAAAGCTGGTCGGCGGCACCGCACCGGGCCGCCATTTCCGCTTCCATGACAAGACTGAGATCACCACGCGCCATGTCCCAAACTCCCGTTTCACGCCGGCGACAAGCATGGCGCTTCAGCGTCAAACGGACGGTTAAGCCGAAAGCTTAACGGCAGGTTGGCGGCAACCTCATCGAGAGCCCTGGCGCAAACGAAATTCGACTGCAATTACAAGGGCTTACTATCAAAGCCGCCGCGACCGGGCAGCAACCGCGGTTCAGCTTCGGCTAACCATCAGCCACGAACATCGCCGGTCGCGCCGCTCAGTTGGTCTTGCCCATGGCGGCCAGGATCTTCTTATGCGCGTCCTGCTCCTTGTTCCAATAATCGACCAGCGTGTCGCCGGTGATGAACTGGCCGCGCAGCGAGTTGCGGTTCATGTAATCCTGCCACTCCTTCGATTCGTAAACCTCGCGGAACAGGTTTTGGTAGAACTCCAGCGCCTCGGCCGGCATGCCGGGCGGCCCGACGACGCTGCGCTGCATGAAATAGACCATGTCATGCCCGCGCTCCTTCAAGGTCGGAACGGTCTCGAACTGGTCCAGACGTTCCGGCGTGAAGGCGGCGAGCGGCGTGGTCTTGCCAGCAAGATAGAAATCTTCCTGTTCCGAGGGGTTGTTCACGGTCGAATCGCATTTGCCGGTGGCAAGGTCCTTCGCCACCTCGCCGCCGCCCTCGAACGAGCGGTAGCTCATGGAGAGGCCGAACTCCTCATTCAGGAAAAGGGTCAGGATATTGTCCTCCTGCATGGTTCCCGTGCCGGACATGACCCAGTTCTTCCCCTTCTTCTTGGCTGCGGTGACGAATTTATCCAGCGAATCGATCCCGCTCGCCTTGTTGACCCATAAGATGAACGTGTCCTCGGCCATGCGGGCGATCGGTGCAAAGTCCGTGATCTTGGTCTTGATCTCCGAATTCTGCAGCGGCGTCGTGTAGAAGCTGTTCAGCGTCACCATCACGATGGTCGAGCTGCCGCGATTCTCCTCGAGGTGCTTCAGCGCCTCCGCGCCGCTGTCACCCGGCATGTTGACGGGCTCGAACGGCACCGGCGACAGCTGATCGTCGTCGATGATCTGCTTGAACATGCGCGCCATCTTGTCCGCGCCGCCGCCCTTGCCCGCCATGATCACCAGCTCGACCGGCTTCTCCGGCACCCAGTCCTGCGCCTGCGCCGAAACGATGCTCGGCTGCGCCCAGAGCAGAACGGCAAGGAAGAGGATCGTCCCGCCGGCCAGCTTACGCATGAGCGACATCACACACCTCCCCGGGTGCCCTCATTGATACTGCGGATTGGCTTTGAGCCACGCCTTGAACTTCTCGGTGAGCTCGCTCGTGTCCTGCTCGCTCAGCGCATTGGTGCGTGGCAGGGCGACTTTCGTGTCCTTGAGGAAGGTCTGGATCGCGGCCCTGAGCTCGGGTTCCGTGCAGGCGTCCGGCGACGCCGCCGCCAGCCGCGGCAGGGCCTCGTCCGCCGCCCGGAAGCGATCCCAATTGGCGATGCGGGCCGACAGGTTCATTTCGGCCCACTTCGGATGGCGCGGCGGCTTGGCAAGCAGATGCGCCCGCGCAAAGAAGAAATCGGTGAAGCGCGCGATCGCCTTGAACCGTGCCGTGTCCTCCTTCCAGTTGAACACCGTCAGGATCGCCCCGACCGCCGGCGTCTCGATCTTGTCGCCGGATGAAATGAGATTGGGATAATCGGCCGAGGTCAGGCTCGCCGGCGTGTAGGAGCGATAGAGCGAGCGGTCATACGGCACCGACAGGAAATGCACCCCGTCCTTGTCCGTCAGCTGCTCGAACAGGCGCACCGGCTTGCCGTCGACATACACCATGGCGTCGATGTCGCCCGATTTGAGCTTCATCAGCGCCACGTCCGGATCATCGTTCGTCACCTCGACGGGAACTCTGAGCTTGTCGAACAGCGCCGCCGCGGTGATCGCTGCTCCGCCCCCCACCGGGCCGAAGCTCACCTTGCGATTGGCGAGCCCCGAGATGTCCTGGATCTCCTTGCGCGCCAGGACATGAACCTCCTCATTGTAGAGCTTGGCCAGATAAGTCACCCGGCGCTCGAGAGCCGGAATGGCCCGCGTCGAGCGCAGCTGGTCGAGCACATCCTGCTGCACCACCGCGAGATCGATCTCCTTCAGAAACAGCAGGTCGTTGATGTTGGACACCGAGCCCCTGCCGACCACCGGAATGACCCGCAGACCCTCAAGCCCGCTCAGGACCGAGCTCACCTCCGCCGCGGCCCGGAAGCTCGTCGAGTCAACATCGTCGGCGATGATGCGGATGACACCGTCATTGGTCTTCTGGCGCATCTTCCATTCGGCCTGGTTGAGCTTGAACTCGCTCTGCTGCGCAGCCATTGACGCTGCCGGCGTCATCGCGATGACAGCAAGCACCAGAAGTCCGAACCACCTTTTGTGCATGGGTTGCCCGCTCCGAAACTGAGCGCCTCTCCGACCTGGCCGCGGCAACGACGCCCGCTACAACAGGCACTCATCTCATCCACCACCCCGGCTGGGGCGCTTCATAAATGTGGACAGCTGTGGCCGGAATTTGGCGAACCGGCCGAGGGGGCAAGTTTATTTCGAACCAATGACAATCACGGGAACAGAGCGGCCTGTTCGAGGCCCGTCGTTTCCGGCAGCCCGAACATCAGATTGAAATTCTGAATGGCCTGACCGGCCGACCCTTTTACCAGATTATCGAGGGCTGCCAGCAGGATGACCCGACCCGGCATGCGGTCTGCATAGGCGCCGAGCATGACGTTGTTGGAGCCGCGCACATACTGGGTCGCCGGGCAGATGCCGCGCGGCGCCAGCATGACGAACGGCTCCCCGTCATAGCTCCGCTGCAGCGTGATGGCGCAATCATCGGCAGTGGCCCCGCGCCGGAGCCGCGCATAGGCGGTGATGAGCTCGCCCCGGCTCATCGGCGCGAGGTGCGGCGTGAAGCTCACCACGACGGCATGGCCGGCCACCCGCGAAATCTCCTGCTCGATTTCGGGCGCGTGCCGATGGCTCGCCACCCCATACGGGCCAAGCCCCTCCCCTGCCTCGCAAAAAAGCGTGTTCTGCTTGGCCGTGCGGCCGGCTCCGGAGACGCCCGACTTGGCATCGATGATGAGGTCGCCGGCATCGATAAGCCCGGCTCTGACCAGCGGCAGGACCAGCGTGAGAACGGCCGTCGGGTAGCAGCCGGGACAGGCCACCAGCCGCGCCCTGCGGATGTCCTCGCGATAATGCTCGGTGAGGCCATAGACCGCGCTGCGCTGCAGTTCCACCGCCTTGTGCGGGCTGCCATACCACCGCTCGTAGGTCTGCGGGTCGCGAAACCGGAAATCGGCCGACATGTCGATGATCTTGAGATGGCCCGGAAGCCTCGCGATCACCTCTTGGCTTGCCGCATGCGGCAAGCCGCAGAACACCGCCTCGACGCCGTCCCAGCTGACATCCTCGGTCTTGACGAGTCGCGGCAGCGGCAGCGCCGCAAGATGAGGAAACACCTCCGCCATCGGCTTGCCCGCATGGGCATTGGCGGTGAGCACCGCGATGTCCATCGCCGGATGGCGCGCCGCAAGCCGAACCAGGTCGGCGCCGGTGTAGCCGGATGCCCCGATCACGCCGATTCTATGCCTGCCCTCGCTCATCTTTGTCGCTCCTCTTGAACGGGGCCAAGAAAATCGGCCAAGCTTCGCCCCCTGGCAACCCCCCTTCGAAGAGCAGGGTCAGCATGCTGTTCATGTGCATCGAGGACTTCGGCGGTCGTGACCGCAAGGCGCTTTATCGGCGGTTTCGTGACAAGGGTCGTATGGCGCCGCCCGGCCTGACCTTCATCGAGAGCTGGGTCAGCGCCGACATGCGCAAATGCTTCGTCCTCATGGAAACGGCCGACGTGACGCTTCTCCAGCGCTGGATGGCCGACTGGTGCGACCTCGCCGAATTCGAGATCATGCCCGTGGTCACCGGCAAGCAGACTTATGAAGGCCTGCTCGCCGGCGGGCTGTAGAGGTGGTTCGCGCCGGCTGGCCTAGCGCTTCGAGAACTGGAAGCTGCGGCGGGCCTTGGCGCGTCCGTACTTCTTGCGCTCGACCACCCGGCTGTCGCGGGTCAGGAAGCCGCCCTTCTTGAGCAGCGCTCGAAGCTCCGGCTCGAAGAAGGTGAGCGCCTTCGACAGGCCATGGCGGACCGCACCGGCCTGCCCTGACAGGCCGCCGCCGGACACCGTGCAGACGATGTCGAACTGCTCCATCCGGCTCGCCGCCCGGAGTGGCTGCTCAATCAGCATGCGCAAGGTGGGCCGCGCGAAATAGGTCGACAACTCCTTGTCATTCACGGTGATCTTGCCCTTGCCGCGCTTGATCCAGACGCGCGCCACCGCGTCCTTCCTCTTGCCGGTGGCATAGGCGCGACCCTTGGCATCGAGCTTGGGCTTCGCCGGCTGGGCAGGCGCCGCCTGCGGCGTGAGGCCCATCGCGGTGCCAAGATTTTCGAGTGTCGTCTGGATTTCGGCCATCGATCAGCCTCTGAACGAATTCTTCACATTCAACGCGCGGATATCGAGCGCCTCCGGCTGCTGCGCCTCATGCGGATGGCTCGGCCCCTTGTAGATGCGCAGATTGGTCATCTGCCGCTTGCCGAGCGGGCCGCGCGGCAGCATGCGCCGCACCGCGGCCTCCAGCACCCGCTCAGGAAACCGTCCGTCCAGCACCTGATGCGCCTTGCGTTCCTTGATGCCGCCCGGATAGCCGGAGTGCCAGTAATAGGTCTTGTCCTGGCGCTTGTTGCCGGTGAATACCACCTTCTCGGCATTCACCACGATGATGTTGTCGCCCATATCGACATGCGGCGTGAAGATTGCCTTGTGCTTGCCGCGCAGACGGCTGGCGATCACCGCCGCCACCCGGCCCACGACCAGACCGTCGGCGTCGATCAGCACCCACTTCTTCTCGACCTCGGCCGGGCGGGCGGAATAGGTCTTCATCGGAATCTTCCCTCGTCGGAGCAGGCGCCGTATATCTGCCCCTTTGCCAGCCGTCAAGGGGTGAAACGCGAGCTTTGAGAGCCAGTTAGCGATGTGGTATCATGTTACCGGCCCTTTGCCGTTGTATCCCTGTCCTGCGTTGCCGTAGAATTGTGGCGATCGCAGCGCCGAGGGAGCGGATCAAGTCGATGAGCTATTTTTTGCGGCACCTGCTGGTCGCAGCACTGTTGGCGGCCGCTGCCTGGCTTCCATCCGAAACCCTTTCGGCCCCGGCAAAGGACCAGTCGCGGATCGAGGCGGAGGAGAAAGCCCCGGGCAAGGTGCTGCCCAATATCGACAACCCGGGTCCCCTGCCGATCCCTGTTCCGGAAGGCGCCAGTCCCGGCCAGCCGCCGAGCGGCGTCGAGGCGCCTTCGGTGGAAGATCCCTCTGCCGGCGAAGGCAAGGATGCCGGCGAGGTCCCCCCTGTCGAGACCATCGAACTCAGCGAGGACATTGCCAAGCGGGCGATGGATGCTTTTGTCGCGGTCAAGGACAAATACAAGGACACCGCGCTCGAGAATTATGAATCGCTCGAGCAGTTCGTGCGCGAGACCGATGCCGGCAAGCAGTTCGACGCCGACATCAAGAAATTCGGCTTCGAAAGCGTCACCGCCTGGAACACTGCAGTGACTACGGTAAGCTTCGCCTACAGTGCAGTCGCCGAAAATCAGGAGCAGGAGATCAAGAAGCAGATCGAGGATCTGAAGCAGGACAAGGAAATTCAGGAGCCTATGAAAGCAAAGATCATCGACAGCCTCAATGCCATGCTGCCCTCGGAGAACAACAAGGCTGTCATCAAGAAGCTGATGCAGGACCAAGGCTACGCCGGCAAGCTCAAGACTCTGACCGAGGAGGCCGAATGACTTCGACGTCCGCCGTCGCGCCATCACCCGCTCCGAGGATCCTTGAACAGGATCTCGGCGAGCTCGGAGTGCTGCGGCTCACCCTGAACCGCCCGCAGGAGCGCAATGCCCTGTCAAGCGACCTCCTCGCCGCGCTTCTGGAAGCTCTCGAACAGGCCGAAGGCAATGACGCAGTGCGGGCGGTCGTGATCGCCGCCAATGGCCCGGGCTTTTGTGCCGGCCACGATCTGCGCGAGATCACCGCTCACCGCAGCGATCCCGATGGTGGACGCCGCTTCTACGAAGAGCTCTTTGCGACCTGCACGCGGCTCATGACGGCGATCCGGCGCTCGCCTCTGGTGTTCGCCGCGGAAGTCGGCGGAACGGCGACGGCCGCCGGTTGCCAGCTGGTGGCGAGCTGCGACATGGCAGTGGCATCGACGACGGCGCGTTTTGGCGTCAACGGCATCGATTCCGGGCTGTTCTGTTCCACCCCGATGGTTGCGGTAGCCCGCAACCTGCCGCACAAGCTGGCCATGGAGCTGTTGACCACCGGCCGCCTCATGGCCGCCGAGGAGGCGAAGGTCTCAGGGCTGGTCAACCACGTGGTCGAGCCGGAAGCCCTGCGCCGCGAGACCGATGCGCTCGCTGCACGGCTGGCCAAACGGTCGCGTGCCGTGCTTGCCCTGGGCAAGCGGGCCTTCTACGCCCAGATGGACATGAGTGCCGACGAGGCCTATGCCTTCACCGAGAAGGTGATCGTCGACAATCTGATGATGGCCGATGCCAAGGAAGGCATTGCCGCGTTTCTTGCCAGACGCGCCCCCGTCTGGAAGGACCGTTGAGCGATGGATCATGATCATTACCCGTCAGACTATCTGCGCAACATCCTGAGCTCCGTCCGCACGATCGCCCTGGTCGGCGCCTCCGCCAACCCGGTGCGCCCGTCCTTCTTCGTATTGAAGTACCTGATCGACAAGGGCTATGAGCTCTATCCGGTCAATCCCGGCTTGGCCGGCAAGGAGATCCTCGGACGCCCGGTCTTCGCCAGCCTGAAGGAAATCCCCGTCGCCATCGACATGGTCGACATCTTCCGCAATTCGGAGGCCGCGTTGGCCATCACCCGGCAGGCGCTCGCCCTCGATCCGCTGCCCAAGGTGATCTGGATGCAGCTCTCGGTCCGCAATGACGAGGCCGCACGGCTTGCCGAGGACAGGGGGATCGCAGTCGTGATGAACCGCTGCCCGAAGATGGAATACGGCAAGCTTTCCGGCGAATGGGCCTGGGTCGGCGGCAATCCCGGCCTCCTCTCCTCGCGGCGCCAGACCCGGCACGCCTCAGGCCGTTTCCAGAGTCTCGGGATTGCGCCGAAACGCTGATCGCGACCGAAGCCTTCCCCGCACCACCATCGCGAGCCGGTGGGCGCGGCATATCGCTGCGTAGAGGGTGCTCGTCGCTTTGATCCACCGCTTCACCTGAAGCCCTGTCCGCAGCATCATGGCGAGCGCCACGCCGCTAGGCTGCAGCGGCCGGATCGTTCGCAGCAGGCGCATGGAGGTGTCGCAGACCTCCCCCTTGTAGGCTTCGTCGCCCGGTCCGAAATCAAGCAGCGTCTTGCCCCGACCGATGCAGTCGCGCTCGACCAGCTCGCGCAGGATGGTTCCCGGCGAGGAGAGGGCAAATGCCGGGTCATATGAGCATTGGTAGATGAGCTCGGCCTCGCCGCCATCGATCAGGATGAAGCCGGCAAGCGTCGCCGATGCTGTCCGCAGCAGCGCCACGCGGATGGGCATCGCCGGATCGCTGGCAGCCAGGCTCAGACACTCCCGCACGCCGTCGGCTTCGAACGGGCTGAAGCCGCCGCTCCGCATGAGCTGCCCTCGTTTCCAGTCGATGATCCGCCGCACGGCGAGCTCACAGTCCTGGCCGGCATAGAGGACCACGAAGGCGGCCTTGCCGTGGCTTCGCTCGAGCGCCCGCAGGCGCTTGCGATGGCGCTTCGACAGGCTCCCTGCCCCTGCCGCGGTGGGAAGCCGCAGGCTGTGCGCCCGGCATGCCTCCGCGCCGATCGGCTTGGCGATGAACCGATTGGCTGCTCCGGCGATCCGCTCCGGCTGGTTGCCAAGATCGAGGACCGCGGCTGGACCGGCAAGATCGGCGATGCAGTGCCAGAACGCTGCCGCATCATCCGGCGCGAAGCTCGCCCGGAGCTCGGGCGACGCAAGCGGCGCGTTGTAGTCGCTGGAATCGCCAGCGAGCCACCGCAGCACGCGGCCGGGGCCCCGGCCCGTGATCCCGAGCGGCACCACGATCTCGCAGCTGTCGCGATGATGGCCGACCACGATCCTCGGGCGCACCGCCAGCACCCTGCCCCTGGTCTCGAGCCAGGCGGCGATCCAGGCCGGGTGCTGGAAGGGCTGGTCTGGCGCCCGCGCCGCGAGCGCCTGCCAGGACGCGAGGATCTCCTCGACCGTCTCGACCACCGTCCAAGACAGTGCCCGCCACGGCACCGCCGCATGCCTGAGTTGCATCGTTCCGATCCATTGCTACCATTCCGCTGCCCCGGCAGCACAGGCCGTGCCAGCCGAATGAACAGGCGTCGTTCTCTATTCCGAACGATTGTTTCGTACTCCAGTCTGGGCTAGAGCATGACCGAGACAGAGCGCAACCATCCTTGCCAGGGAGATTTGGATGGCAGACGACACCCTAACGCCCGGATTCAGCACCCTCGCCATTCACGCCGGTGCGCAGCCCGATCCCGTCACCGGTGCCCGGATCACCCCGATCTACCAGACGACCTCCTTCGTTTTCGAGGACGTCCAGCATGCCGCCGACCTGTTCGCGCTTCGGACATTCGGCAACGTGTACACCCGCATCATGAACCCGACGACGGCAGTCCTGGAGGCCCGCGTCGCCGCGCTCGAGGCCGGGACCGCAGCGCTAGTGCTGGCATCGGGCCATGCTGCCCAGCTTGTCGCTTTTCATGCCCTGCTGCGGCCGGGAGACGAATTCGTCGCGGCGCGCCAGCTTTATGGCGGCTCCATCAATCAGTTCAATCACTCCTTCCGCTCCTTCGGCTGGAACGTCGTCTGGGCCGATGCCGCCGATCCCGGCTCCTTCGCCAAGGCCGTAACCGACAAGACTCGCGCCATTTTCATCGAGTCGATCGCCAATCCGGGCGGACGCATCACCGACATCGCCCCGATCGCCGCGATCGCCCGGAAGGTGCATGTGCCGCTGATCGTCGACAACACCCTCGCCACGCCCTATCTATGGCGGCCCTTCGACCATGGCGCCGACATCGTCGTCCATTCGCTCACCAAATTCATGGCCGGTCATGGCAATTCCATGGGAGGAGCCATCGTCGATGGCGGCCGCTTCGACTGGAGCAAGGATGGCAGATATCCGCTGCTCTCGGAGCCCAATGCCTCCTACAACGGCATGCGCTTTCACGAGACCTTCGGCAACATCGCCTTCGCCATCGCCTGCCGGGTGCTTGGGCTGCGTGATCTCGGCCCGGCCATTTCGCCGCAAAATGCCTTCCTGATCCTCACCGGCATCGAGACCCTGGCTCTGCGCATGCAGCGCCACTGCGACAATGCGCTCGAGGTTGCAAGCTGGCTTGCCGGCGACCGCCGCGTCTCCTGGGTGAGTTATGCCGGGCTCGAGACCGATCCGCAGCATGAGCTGCAGCGCCGTTACGCCCCGCGAGGCGCTGGCGCGGTGTTCACCTTCGGGCTCAAGGGCGGCTACGACGCGGGCGTCAGGACGGTGTCTTCGGTGAAGCTGATATCGCACCTCGCCAATGTCGGCGATACCCGCTCCTTGATCATCCATCCGGCATCGACCACCCACAGCCAGCTTGCCCCGGAACAGCTGGTCAAGGCAGGCGCCGGGCCGGACGTCGTGCGCCTGTCGATCGGCCTCGAGGATGTCGAGGACATCATCGCCGATCTCGATCAGGCGATGGGCCGCTGACAGGAGACCATGGCTCGCATCGCCAAAGCGTCGCGCGATATTTGGAAATCTTGGACATTTACAATGATTAATCCGCTGGCAATCGGCGCTTAACGTCGAGAGGCTACCTCAGCCTTGCAATGTGCAACTGTTAAAAGGATGCACCATGTTTGTGGCAAGAGCGAACGTTCGGGAGCCTCACTCCCTGGTTTCTCTGCGGGCGGTGTTCGACAAATGTCTCGAAAGGCTCGAAGCTCTCTATGGCGAGTGCGACAGATCGCAGTTGATCGCGAGGCAGCAATTGATCGCGACTCGCATCATCGATTCGGCCGAGCAGGGCGTCACCGATCCGGATCAGCTTGAGAAGCGGGCCCTCGCAGGGCTGCTGCCGGAGTATCCGCACTAACGCGAGATGTGGCGCGGGGACGCGCCGATGGTACGCATCTACACAACTCACACGTCCCCGCAGTCGGCCGAGGAGCGGGATCAGCTCCTCGGTCGACGGCCAAATTGATTCTGCCTCAGCGGAAATTTGTCAACTGGTGTCCGTCCGGATCCGTGCCGGGGAACCTTTCCAAATGGTAAGCTTACGGCCTAATTCCAGTAAGGCGGGATGTCTCACTGTCGCGGCCCATAGGCCAAGACGGGCCTGTAAACCGAGGAGGAGCGACAATGTTTCGCCGTACCGTCATAGCCGTTGCAGCGCTGTCCATTTGCAGTCTTCCGGCACTTGCCGCCACCGAATATTGGGTGGTCAAGAGTGCGACAACCAACAAGTGCCAGGTCGTGTCCAAGAAGCCGGATGGAAAGAAGTTTATGGAAGTCGGCCCCATCGCTCACAAAAACAAGAAGGAAGCCATGGCAGCCATGAAGTCTGCCGCCGAGTGCAAATAAGGTCTCCTACGGCAGCCGCTGAAACCCGTGAATTTGCAAAACTGTAATGCTGCATCCAGCGGCAGTTAAGGTGGGATCGTTACATGTGTAGGTGCAGACGGGTTGCACCGCGAGTGAACTCTAGGTAATGCCCCCAACTACCGCTCGGTTCGCCTGTGCGTGCGGCGCGTTTGCGGTTTCTTCCGCTCTACTAGATACCGGTTCCGGTTGGAACCGGTATCCCTTGCCGTTGGCCTGAACCCGCCGATGGCACCTGTCCCGACCCGAGCTCAGTGCTGGCGGCCCGGTCGAGATTCCACAAAGCGGCCACCAGGACGAGGAGCGCGCCGGCCTGGTGCAAGAGTCCGAGCGGCACCGGCACGTGCGCGAGCAGCGTCCATATGCCGAGCGCCATCTGGCCGAGGACCGCAAGCGCCAGGAGCGCCGCTGCCCGCCACTGGGCGCCAGCCCTGTAAAGAACGACGAAGTTCGCGACCGCCGCAGCAAGGAGCAGGTAGGCGATGCCGCGGTGCACGAACTGCACCGTCAAGGCATTCTCGAACAGATTTCGCCAGCCGGGCGACATGGCACCGAGTCCGGCCGGAATGACCGCGCCGTCCATGAGCGGCCAGGTGTTGTAGCCCTGCCCGGCATCAAGACCCGCAACGAAGCCGCCCGCCGCGATTTGCAGGAAGACCAGCGCCACCAGCACCGTCGCAACAAGGCTCGCCGGCCGCTGCCATGACACGGCGCGCCGCGGTCGCCCGATTCCCCAGGCACTCCACAGGGCCGCGGCAAAGATGGCGATCGCCAGCGACAGATGCGCCGCCAGCCGGTACTGGCTGACATCCACCCGGTCCACCAACCCCGACTTCACCATGTACCAGCCGAGTGCCCCCTGGGCGCCGCCCAGCAGGAACAGTCCGAGGAGCCGCCACCAGAGCCCCCGCTCGACGCTGCGGCTGAGGACGAAACCGAGGAATGGCAGGAAGAAGGCGACCCCGATGAAGCGGCCGAGAAATCGGTGGACCCACTCCCACCAATAGATGAACTTGAACTGCTCGAGCGTCATCCCGGCATGCACGATGTGGTACTCGGGGATCTCGCGATATTTCGCGAAGGCCTCCTGCCAGGCCTGCGGGGTGAGCGGCGGAATGACGCCGAGCAGCGGCTGCCACTCGGTGATCGACAGGCCGGAATCGGTCAGCCGGGTGGCGCCTCCGATCAGCACCATCAGGACGAGCAGAGTGGCTACGCCGTAGAGCCACAGCCTGATATAGGGCCGTGCGGCAATCTGGCGCTCGGTGGGTGAAACTGTCATGCGCGGCGACTTAGCGGGAACAGGACGGTCCGGCAAGCTTGACACTGCCGCACCCGGCCGCGCATCCAGAATGTCCATGTCGCTCCGCTGGCGCAAGCTTCTCGGCACCCTCGCGGTAGTCGTGTTCCTGGTATCCTACTGCCTGCTCGCCATGGTGCTGGGCGGCACGCTCCTTGTCGGGCAGCCGCATTGGCTCGAACTTGCCGGCTTCATCGCGCTCGGCCTTCTCTGGCTGCCAGGCGCCATGGCCATCATTTGGTGGATGTCACGAGGTTCCGCAGGCTGAACGGCACCCCGGACAAGAGCGTCTCGACATGCCGCAGCTTTTGGAAGGACCCGTTGAGCGACAGGCGCGGCAGCGCCGTCAGTGTGGCGGCATGGGAGGGTGCGAGCAGGCCCTTTCGCGTCGTTACCGCGACGGTGAAACCGGCGTCCGCGATCAGCGCGAAATCCCGCGGCCCGCATGAGAGCGCGTCGCCATAAGGATAAGCAAAGCTTATCGGCGTGCGGCCGATCTCCGCCGCGATCCGATCCCGCGATGACACGGCTTCCTTGCGAGCCTGCTCGGCATCGAGCCTGGCCAGAGCAAAATGATGCACCGTATGGGCACCGATGCTGCACAGCGGGTCGGCGGCCAGGATGCGGATCTCGTTCCAGTCCATGGCCAGGCTGCGGCACAGCAATCCGGTATCGACCCCGTGCGCCGCGGCCAGCGCCCGAATGGCCCGGGTCTGCCGGTGGGGATCGAGCGCCTGCAAGGCACCATGGAGGCGACGAAATGCCGCCCGCCGGTCGCGATCGGATTTGAGCCTGATCATCGACCGAGGCATCAGGTCACCCGGATCGATCACGTCATTCCAGGCCACGACATGCTCGAGCGCCTTCCACCACAGCTCCGACGTGCCGTCGGCAATCGCCGGCGCGACGAAGATCGTGAACGGACAGTCATGGGCCCGGAAAATCGGCCAGGCATGGATGAAGTTGTCGCGATAGCCGTCATCGAGGGTGAACACCGCGACGGGTCTCCCTCCCCGTCCGCGTTTGACGACCTCGACCGCCTGCTCGAGCGACACCAGGCGATAGCCGGCCCGCTTTACATGCCCGATCACCGCATCGAGGAATTCCGGCGTGATCTCGAGCATGGCATTGGGCGCAAATCCGGAGTCTCCGTCCTGCTTGGACGGGACCACGTGATGCAGCATGAAGATCGCTCCGAGACCACGCAGCGCCGCTGCCAGCAGCTTCGCCGCGCCGCTGAAGTGAATGGCCTCCAGACCACTGCGGTAAAGCGCGCTTTTCGTCATCATGCTCCGAGTGCGATCGGCGCCGGCGCGCCGCTGGCGAGGACGACGAAGCGGGCAGCGCGAACACCGGAGGCGGCCAGAGCCGCACACAGCAGCGCCGCGTCCTGCACGCGCTCGCCCGACACTGTGACGAGGGTGGCATGGCTCTTGAGCACGAGCGGGACCGTTTCCGGATTTGCCCTACCGAGATCCATCAGCACGATCTCGTAACTCTGGTCCAGCGCCTCGAGCACGGCATCGAAGCGCGCCGATGCAAGCAGCTCTGCGCCGGCCGCTCTCGCGCGCCCGGCCGGAATCAGCTGCAGCGGGCTCTCCGTATCGAGCACCACGACCGCCGAGAAGGCGGCAGCGCCCGACAGGAGCTCGGCCAGGCCAGGCCGGTCGTCCGCTCCGAGACCGGTCTCCTGCAAGTCGCAATCGACCGCCATGACGCGGGTTCCGAGCGCGGCAAGCCAGCGCCCGAGGCCGGTGACGACTGCTTTCTCGTCATCCTCGCCAGCCAGGCTCACGATTGCCACCCGCTTCACTCCGAGCGTCTGGCGCTGGCTCTGGATCCACGAGCCCATGATTGTCAGCGACGGGCCTTTGAGCCCGTGGCAGAGCGCCGGCTGAGCCATCGCCGAGCGCAGATCGAATGACGACGACGCCGCTGGCGCTGCCGCATGGAATGGCGCTGACGGTGGCGCGGGATCATTGGCCATGATCGGCTCCGGCGCGGCCGCCTGTCGCTCCAGCTCGGCAATCGCAGACATGACCTCGGCCAGGAAGGCAAGCCCGAGAGCGATCGTGAACCCCGCGATCATCGACAGCACCACGATCGGGCCGCGCTTCGGATAGGAAGGGTCGGTGGGAACATCGGCGCGCGAGATCACGCGCGCAAGCCCGGGCTGGGCGTTGACCGTCTCGCGCGCCCGCGCGTCGGTGTAGCGGTTGAGGAAGGTTTCGAGCAGCGACCGGTTGGCCGCCGCCTCGCGCTCCAGCGCCCGCAATTTGACGTCGTCGACGTTGGTCTCGGAGGCCCGCGACTTGAGATCGTTGAGCGATGATCTGAGCGACCCCTCCCGAGCCGCCGCGATCCGTGCTTCCTGGTCGAGCCGGTCGACGATCTTCAACGCCTCGGCCCGGATCAGCCGGTCGAGATCGGCAAGCTCGCGACTGATCGCGATGAGCTTCGGATGGCTGCCGAGATAGACAGTCGCGAGCTCGGCACGCGTGCGCATGAGCGCCACCTGCTGCTCGCGCAGGCGTTGGATCAGCGGCGAATCGAGCACCGCCACCGAGGCATCGACGGTGCCGGTCCGCGCCAGGAGCTCGCGGATCGCCTTGGCCTTCGCCTGCGCCTCCGAACGGTTGGACTCGGCGAGGATGATTTGGCTGTTGAGCTCCGACAATTCCTGCGTGCCGAGCGTTGCCGAGGTGCCCTTGAGCAGCCCAGCCTTGGCGCGGAACTCCTCGGCTGCGGTTTCCGAGGCCACCACCTTGCCCCGCAATTCCTCGATCTGGCCGGCCAGCCAGTCGCGGGCCCGCCCTGTGGGCTCGCTCTGCGCTTGACGTGTCTCCACCACATAGCTGTCGGCCACAGCATTGGCGAGCTTCGCCGCCGTCTCCGGCGAGCGCGAGGTGACCTCGATGGCGATCACCTGCGATTTCGGCACCACATAGACGACGAGGTTGCGGTAGTAGGCTTCGATGGCCAGCTGCTCCGGCGTCTTGTTCCGCGGGTCGCTGACAAAGCCGAGATGAGCGAGCACCCGCGTGACCATCGAGACCGGAACGCCGCGTCCGGAGAACTCCGGATTTTCGGTCAGGTCGAGGATGTTGACCACGTGCTTGGCGATGTCGCGCGACCTCAGGACTTCCAGCTGGCTCGTCACCAGCTGCTCGCTCACGTCGCGGCCGTTTTCATCGGCCCTGTCGCTGCGCGAAAAAGCGGTATCGAACTTGTCGACGATCACCCGCGCTTCCGCGGCGTAGCGCGGGCTCGCCGAAAAGGCGAACGCGGCGCCTGCGAGCGCCGCCATGACTGTCGTGACAATCAGGCTGCGCTTGCGCCGCCATAGGCCGGCGAGCACGTCCCGCAAGTCGACAGCCGCGGCGACCCCGCTTGCCAAGGATCGCAAATCAGCACTCTGCATGCCGTTCCCCCGAGCTTTGAAGCTGGACATTGGTGCCGAGATGGTAAGGAAGTTGTTAACGATGCCGCCCTAAGGTTTCGCGCCGAGGGCCGGGCATCAACCCCGGCTTGCAAGACGATCGGGCCGGGGCGGTGCGCATTCATATTCTTGCAGCTGCAATGCTGTCTTTCGCCATGGGCGGCTGTGCCGCCGATTGGGACACGACCATGCCGTCGGCGCCGCCGGGGGGTGCCGGGCTGATGGCGGGCGGGGTCTTTGCCCAAGGAGCCGAGGCCGTCTCGGCGGCGTCCGCCGCCAAGGCAGGCGACCGCACCGGCTCGCTTCCGCCCTTCGGGTCGAGCGGCGAGGCGGCGTCCTACGAGTTCCAGAACGGCTATCGCGTTGGCGCCGGCGACCGTCTCTCGGTCAAGGTATTGGGTCAGCCCGATCTTGACGGCGAGCACATCGTCGACAGCACCGGCAGGATCTCGCTCCCGCTCGTCAATGATCTCGAGGTCCGCGGTCTCTCCACCTCGGCAATCGAAACCACGATCGCGGCCCGCCTGCGCGACGGCTATTTGCGCAGCCCGAGCGTCTCCGTGCAGCTCGTCGCCGCCCGACCGTTTTTCATTCTCGGCCAGGTCAATCAGGCCGGCGGCTTTCCCTATCAGACCGGCATGACGGTCCAGAATGCCATCGCCATCGCCGGCGGCTACACGCCGCGCGCCGACGAGGGAGCCGTGCTCATCACCCGCAAGTCGGCGGACGGCACCCGCACCTTCAAGGTGCCGGTGACGACCTATGTCTATCCCGGCGACACCATCTATATCCGGGAACGTTGGTTTTAGAGCGATGAGGAGCTGCAAAGGCCGCCATGGGACGCGCCCCCTCCCCCAACGTGGGGAGGGGTGCAGACCTTGAACCGGCTGCGCATCATCCATGTGCTTCGTGCACCGCTCGGCGGCCTCTTCCGGCATGTCAGCGACCTCGCACGCGCCCAGACCGAGGCAGGCCATGAAGTCGGCATCGTGTGCGACATGACGCCGGCGCTCGAGCCCGGTCACCCGCTGATCCGCTGCTGCCGGCTCGGTATCCACCCGATCCCGATGGCGCGAATTCCCGGACCCGCCGATCTCGCAACGGCCCGCCGCATGGCGTTCAACGCCGCCCGGCTCGAGCCCGACATCATCCATGGCCATGGTGCCAAGGGCGGCCTTCACGCCCGTCTTGCCGGCCGACTGCTCGGCAGGCCTGTCGTCTACACGCCTCATGGCGGCAGCCTGCATTACCGGTCGACATCGCCGCAGGGCATGATCTATGTCGCCACCGAGCGCCTGCTGCGCCGCGTCACCGCCGGCCTCCTCTTTGTCTGCGCCTATGAGCGCGACGTCTTTGCTGAGCGAATAGGCCTCGGCGGCCGTCCGTCGCAGATTGTCCACAATGGCTTGTGGCCGGAGGAATTTTCGCCGGTTGTCCCGGATTGCGACGCTGCCGACCTCCTGTTCATCGGCGAGCTCAGATGGCTCAAGGGCCTCGACGTCCTGCTCGAGGCGATCGCGCTTGCCGCGCCAGGCCGGGCGCCGCGGGCCGCCATTGTCGGCTCGGGGCCCGATGAACGGCGGTTCCGGCAGCTGGCACGGCTGCGGGGCATCGATCACCTGGTGACGTTCCACGGTCCCCTGCCGGCTCGCCAGGCCCTGCGGCGCGGCGTGCTTCTCGTGCTTCCCTCACGCGCCGAGTCTTTTCCCTATGTGATGCTGGAAGCCATGGCCGCCCGACGGCCGATCATCGCCAGCCGGACCGGCGGCATCCCCGAGCTCGTTCCGAAAGAGAACCTGGTGCCTCCCGGCAATGCCGCGGCGCTTCTGGCAGCCATAGAGGCGGCACGCGCCGATCCTCTCGCCGCGGCGGCACGGGCGGAGACTGGCGCACGCGACATGGCGGCGCGGTTCGATGCCGCCCGGATGGCGGCAGCCGTCAACGGTTTTTACGCCACGGTGCTCGGCCGGCGCAGTTCGCCCGGAGCTGTTCCGGAATGAGACACGGCCGGACGGCCCGAGAGTTGCTGTCCCCCCTGCATCGGGATCAGCCGGGGAACAATGGAGATGTCGTCTCAGCCTCACCTCAACTTTGCAAGCCTGCCGAAGAGCCAGCCGGACAGAGCCCCGCCCCCGCCGCCGGGCCGGCCGCGGCTCGCCGCCGTGCCGCCGCCGCACGAGCCGGTGCGGGCGCCGCTCATTGCCCGCAGCGTGGTTTCCGGTCTCGCAGCCCTCGGCGAGACCCTGGTCATCGTCGGCCTCGGTACCGCTATGCTGGTCGCCTATGTGCAGCCGCATGACGGCTTCACCTTTCTGACCTATGGCGCCGTGCTGACGGTCGGCACATCCGGCATTGTTCTGCTGTTCCGCAATCGTCGGCTCTACACCATCGAGGCCCTGCTTCAGCCGGGGCGGGCCATCGGCAACCTCGGCACCGCCTTCACGGCGGTGTTCGCCGCCTTCGCCGGACTCATGTTCCTGACCAAGGCCGGCACGCATTTCTCGCGGGTCTGGCTGGCTTCGTGGCTGCTGAGCGCCATCCCGGCAACCATGCTCTACCGTCTTGTCGCCGCCGCCCTCCTCCGCCGGTGCAAGGGAAAGGGGCAGCTGTCGCGCCGTTGCGTTTTGGTCGGCGGTGGCGAGCCGGCCCGGCGCCTGGTCGAGGCATTGGAAGCCTCCGATGCCGCCGATATCGACATAATCGGCGTCTTCGACGATCGTGACGATCGCCGCTCGCCGTCGACCATCGGTCCCTACCGCAAGCTCGGGACCATCGGTGAGCTCGTCGACTTCGCCCGCCGCTCGCGGGTCGATCTCCTCGCCGTGACCTTTCCCCTGACCGCCGAGGCCCGACTGCTGCAGGTCCTGAAGCAGCTCTGGGTGCTGCCCGTCGACATCAGGCTCAGCGCCCATATGCAGTCGCTGCGCTTCCGCCCGCGCGCCTATTCTTATGTCGGCGACATCCCCTTTCTCGATCTTGCCGACAAGCCGATCGCCAGCTGGAGCTCGCTCGCCAAGGCGATCGAGGACAAGCTGCTCGCCGGACTTGCGCTGATCGGTCTCATGCCGCTGATGCTGCTGGCGGCGCTGGCGATCAAGCTCGACAGCCGCGGTCCGGTGCTGTTCCGCCAGAAGCGCTATGGCTTCAACAACGAGCTGATCGAGATCTACAAATTCCGCTCGATGCATGTCGAATCGAGCGATCCCGACGCGGTTCGACTGGTAACCCGCGACGACAAGCGGGTCACCCGGGTCGGCCGCTTCATCCGCAAATGGAGCATCGACGAGCTGCCGCAGCTCTTCAACGTCTTGAACGGCACACTCTCCCTCGTCGGGCCGAGGCCCCATGCCCGCGAGGCCAAGGCCCGCGACCGGCTTTATGCCGAGGTCGTCGACGGCTATTTCGCCCGCCATCGGGTGAAGCCGGGGATCACCGGCTGGGCGCAGATCAATGGCTGGCGCGGCGAGACCGACACCGAGGAAAAGCTCGCCCGCCGCCTCGACCATGATCTCTACTACATCGAGAACTGGTCGCTGATGCTCGACCTTTTCATCATCGCCGCGACGCCCCTCGCGCTGCTCAAGGGCGACAATGCGTATTAGAGCGGAACTCCCCTCCCCCTTGTGGGGAGGGGCCGGGGGGTGGGGGGCGGAGCACGAGCTCGCACGCCCCCCACCCGGCGCTTCGCGCCACCCTCCCCACAAGGGGGAGGGGGAGAATGGGCCCCCCCTTCCGCGTCGCGCAGGATGCGATGCTGTGGCTCTTCATTGCCTCGGGCTGCCTCGTCTTTTTCGAGCCGTCGCCCTATGAGATGCTCTTTCCACTGCTCGTGCTGCTGTTCCTGCCCACCGGCCTCAGCCTCAATGGTGCGGCAGCGCCCCTTGTCGCCTTCCTCCTCCTCTACAATCTCGGCGGTGCGGCGGGCCTCGTTCCCTTTCTCGGCGACGATGTCGGCCAGCGCTTCGTCGCGATTTCCTTCTTCATGGGGCTCAATGCCGTCTTCTTCGCGGCACTCGTCGCGAAGGACACCGAGCGACGCCTGCGCATCATCCGCAGCGCCTGGATCATGGCCGCCCTCTTCGCCTCGGTACCGGCGATCCTCGGCTATTTCGATGTCGCCGGCAGCGCGGCTCACTTCGCGCCGGTCGGCCGCGCCCAGGGCACCTTCAAGGACCCCAATGTCTTTGCAACCTTCCTCGCCGCGCCGATCGTCTTTCTCGTGCAATCGCTGATGACCGGCGCACGCAGGCGAGCGCTGCCCACCACCGCCTGCCTGCTGGTTCTCCTGGCCGGGCTGTTCCTGTCCTTCTCGCGCGGCGGCTGGGCGGTTGCCGCGGTCTCGGTGCTGCTCATGGCCGGGCTCACCTTCATGACAACCATCGACTTCAGGCTGCGCAGCCGGATTTTGATCTCGACGCTTGTCGGTGCCGTCCTGGTGATCGCCCTCGCCGCTCTGGCCCTGACCGTCGCGCCGATCCGCGAGGTCTTCCTCGAACGCTGGAGCCTGGCCCAAAGCTACGATGTCGGCGAGACCGGCCGCTTCGCCAATCAGCTGAACGCCGTCCCGCTGCTGCTGGAGAAGCCCAACGGCATGGGACCGCAGCGCTTCTACCTGACCTTCGGCAGCGATCCCCACAATGTCTATGTCAATGCCTTCGCATCCTATGGCTGGCTCGGCGGCCTCAGCTACCTGCTGCTGATTGCCGCCACCTTGACTGCGTGCTGGAAAATTATCTTCACGCCGTCACCCTGGCGCAAGCATGCCATCGCCGTCGCGGCGCCGCTTGTCCTGATCATCGTCCAGGGCTTCCAGATCGACACCGATCATTGGCGCCACTTCTATCTGCTGCTTGGACTGGCCTTCGGCCTGCTCGGCGCGGTCATTTCTGCGCCAGCACATAGGCATAGCTGGTCAGAAACCGCACATCGTGCCGCTGCGCCCAGGCGCTGACCTTGGCCGTAACATCCCGCAGCACCGGGAAACTGTGGTAATAATCGTGCCCCCAGAACGGAATGACCGCCGCTTCGGCAAAGCCGATCCGGTGCAGGATCGGCTTGACGGCTGCTTCCCGGCTGACGCAGCAATCGTAATAGGCTTTGAACTTCGGCGCTCGACCGTTGCGGTCGCGATGCGGATAGAGCCGGTCGACGATCGCTCCCGACAGCCATTCCGGAATGAGCCGGTTGGCCACGAACGGCAGCGCATGGAGGGTGGGGATGAAGGCCAAGGCGACGCCGCCCGGCGCCAGCACATGGTAGAGATTGCTCCAGGCCCGCGCGACATCTCGCACGTGCTCGAGCACCATGCGCGAGAAGACGAGGTCGAAGGATTGTGCGGCGGGCAGCGCGGCAGGATCGCCGGCGACGTCGAAGCAGGCCGTCTCGAAGCCGTCGGGCACGAGCGCAAGCTCCCCGGCTGAGATGTCGTTGACGGTATAGGAAGCGCCAAGCGCCGCGACCTCGCACGGCGACAGCAGCGGATTGCGCCCGCCCCCGATTTCGCACAGGCGCTTGAGACCGAGCCGCTGCGACAGCGCCTTGACCACCGGCTCGTAATGATCCCAGGCCCAGCGGAAATCCGGCTCGTAGCCCACCTTGTCCAGGAGCGCCCGAAGGCCGACGCCTTCGCTCGTGTCGAATCCCATTGCCTTGGTTCCTTGTTGACGGCACCCTCGGCAAGCAGGATCCGGGCCACCCAGCCTTGGAACAAGTCCTGACATTTCCTCTGCCTCATGGCCGGCCCACGAGCCGGCCATCCAGGAAATGTCCAGAAAAAGACTGGATGGCCGGGTCAAGCCCGGCCATGAGGTAGAGAGGGAATTGCCAACAGAGCTAGCCCTTGGCCTCGCCTGTCCCGCTTTGAAACTCCTTTTCGAGCTCGGTTTCGAGCTCGACCAGATCGTTGGGAAGGGGCATCCCCATGGCCCGCATCTGGGCCAGCTTTTCCCGGATGAGCTCATAGAGCTCGTGCTTGTCCTCGGGCTGGTCCTCGAGCCCCCCGAGCAGCACCGCGATCTGCGCCTTCAGTTCCTCAAAAGCCATGGAGATTTCTCCTGCTTGACATGCGAGCCCGCCTCTCCCTGAAGATAAGGGCCGAAAACACCATGTGAACAACGCCGATGGCAATCAACTTCCGACATCAGGAGATCGTCTCGCTGGCGCGCCAGCTCGGGCGGGTGACCGTCGAGGAGCTTGCCACGCGCTACGGGGTCACGCCACAGACCATTCGCAAGGATCTTAACGAGCTCTGCGACCAGCGCATCCTCACCCGCACCCATGGCGGCGCCATCCTTGCCTCTGGGGTGGAAAATGTCGCCTATGAAGCGCGCCGCAAGATGGCGGAGGCGGAGAAGCAGCGCATCGGCATCCGCGCTGCCGCACTCATTCCCAATCATTCCTCGCTGTTCATCAACATCGGCACCACCACCGAGGAGGTGGCGCGCCACCTGACCCGCCATGAGGGCCTGCTCGTCATCACCAACAACATTCATGTCGCAAGCATCCTGATGCCCTCCCCCGGCATCGAGGTGATCCTCGCCGGTGGTCTGCTGCGCCGAACCGACGGCGGAATCGTCGGAGAGGCGGCGATCGATATCATTCGCCAGTTCAAGGTCGACCACGCCGTGATCGGTGTCTCGGCCATTGACGAGGAAGGAGCGCTGCTGGATTTCGACTACCGCGAGGTTCGCGCCGCCCAGGCGATCATCGAGAACGCCCGCAAGGTGATCCTGGTCGCCGATGCAATCAAATTCACCCGCTCCGCCCCGGTGAGGATCGCCCACATCTCGGAGATCGACATTTTCGTCACCGATCGCGCCCTGCCGCAGCCGGTCGCCGATGCCTGCCGGAAAAGCGATGTTCGAGTAGAGATTGTCGAAAGCCCTGAAGGGCAGCACGAACTGCCGCTCGATTGACCGCGGTGTTTTCATTTGCATTTCGATTATTTTCATATAGCGTGAGAATACTCGCAGGACGCACGCGATTATCTTCGCAAAGGCAAAAAACGAAACCAGTCCTGTTGCGCTTGCGAGGGGGAGGACAAGACGTCGGACGCCACCTACGATCTCGCGGTGATCGGCGGCGGGGTGAATGGTTGCGGCATCGCCCGTGATGCCGCCGGCCGCGGCCTCGCCGTGATCCTGTTTGAGCAGACCGATCTCGCCGGCGCCACCTCCTCGGCATCGACCAAGCTCATCCATGGTGGCTTGCGCTATCTCGAGCATTTCAAGTTTCGTCTTGTGCGCGAGTCGCTGGTCGAGCGCGAGGTGCTGCTCAAGGCCGCCCCCCATATCGTCTCGCCGATGCGCTTCGTCCTGCCTCTGCACCGCGGCTTGCGCCCCTGGCCGGTGCTGCGGCTCGGCCTTTTCCTCTACGACCACCTGGGCGGTCGCGCCATCCTGCCGCCGACCCGCTCGCTCGATCTCACCAGGGATCCGGCAGGGCGGCCGCTGCGGCCGGAATTCGTGCGCGGCTTCGAATATTCCGACTGCTTGGTCGACGATTCGCGCCTCGTCGTGCTCAACGCGGTCGATGCCGCCGCGCATGGTGCCGCCATTCACACCCGCACCCGATGCGTTGCCGCCGAGCGCAAGGACCAGACCTGGCGGCTCACCGCGCTCGATGTCGACACCGGCACGAGGCGTGAGGTCGTGGCCCGGGCCCTTGTCAATGCCGGCGGCCCCTGGGTGTCACGCGTCATGACCGAGGTCGCGCACCTCGAGGCGCCGGCGCGCATCCGCATGGTCAAGGGCAGCCACATCGTCGTCGATCGGCTGTTCGATCACGACCGCGCCTACATTTTCCAGAATGCCGATGGCCGCATCTGCTTCGCCATCCCCTATGAAGAGGACTTCACCCTGATCGGCACCACCGATGAGGACTTTGCCGGCGATCCCGACAAGGTCGCGATCAGCGAGGTCGAAACCGACTACCTGCTCGAGATGGTCAGCGCCTATCTACGCAAGCCCGTCGCCCGCGATCGGATCCGCTGGACCTATGCCGGCGTCCGTCCGCTCTATGATGACGGCGCCTCCAAGGCTTCCGAGGCCACCCGCGACTACATTCTCAAGCTCGATGCCCCTGCGGGTGCCGCACCGATCATGACGGTGTTCGGCGGCAAGATCACCACCTATCGCCGACTCGCCGAACATGCTCTGGAACAGCTGCAGCGCTTCTTCCCAGCGATGGCCCCGCCTTGGACCGCCGCGGCGCCGCTGCCCGGCGGCGATTTCGATCATGATCAAGTCGCAGCGCGCACCACCGCGCTTGCCCATGATTATCCTTTCCTCCCGCAACGGACGGTGCGCCGGCTCTTTCGCGCCTATGGCACCCATGCCGCTGACGTCCTCGGCAAGGCTCGCAAGCGCGAGGACCTCGGCCAGGACTTTGGCGCTGGCCTCACCTCCCGCGAGGTCAATTACTTGGTCGAGAACGAATGGGCGCAAAATTCTGACGACGTACTCTGGCGGCGGTCCAAGCTCGGGCTTAGGCTCCTGGCGGAGGAACGTGCCGCGCTCAGTTCCTACATGGCCGGACTTCCCGGCCTCTCGCGCGGTTCGGTTCGTGCTTCTCCTCTTGCGCAAGGCATCGCGCGCGGGAGGAATTCTTGAGACTGCCCGCCAGGTAATGATGCGCCTCTGCAGGGCAGGTTCATATTCGAGGCGCATCAAAGGAGGAAAAGCGTCATGTCGATCCGCCGTTCAGCATCAGTGGCCGCGCTGCTGATTGCGATCGGAGCGACCCCCGCCTTCGCGGATATGGAAGCCGCAAAGAAATGGGTCGATTCCGAATTCCAGCCTTCGACGCTGTCGAAGGAACAGCAGATGAAGGAGATGGAGTGGTTTGTGAAGGCCGCCGAACCCTTCAAGGGCATAGAGATCAACGTGCTGTCGGAAGACATCCCGACGCACCATTACGAGGCCGAGGTCCTGGCCAAGGCCTTCGAGGAGATCACCGGGATCAAGGTCAACCACCAGATCCTCGGCGAGGGCGAAGTCGTCCAGGCGGTTCAGACGCAGATGCAGACGAACCGCAATCTCTATGACGGCTATATCAACGATTCCGACCTGATCGGTACGCATTCACGATTGCAGAGCGCCGTGAACCTGACCGACTGGATGGCGGGCGACGGCAAGGACGTCACCAATCCGATGCTCGACGTCGACGACTTCATGGGCAAGTCGTTCACCACCGGGCCGGACGGAAAGTTGTGGCAGCTGCCCGATCAGCAGTTTGCCAATCTCTACTGGTTCCGCAAGGACTGGTTCGACAACCCTGACCTCAAAGCGAAGTTCAAGGCGAAATATGGCTACGAGCTCGGGGTCCCGGTGAACTGGTCGGCCTACGAGGACATCGCCGACTTCTTCACCAACGACGTGAAGGAGATCAACGGCGTCAAGATCTACGGCCATATGGACTACGGCAAGCGCGCGCCCGACCTCGGCTGGCGCATGACCGATGCCTGGCTGTCGATGGCCGGCGAGGCCGATAAAGGCATTCCGAATGGTCGCCCCGTCGACGAATGGGGAATCCGCATGGAGAAGGGCTCCTGCAACCCGGTCGGCGCGTCGGTGTCGCGTGGTGGCGGGACCAACAGCCCGGCTGCCGTCTATGCGGTGACCAAATGGGACGAGTGGCTGCGCAAATATGCACCGCCTGGCGCCGCCGACCTCGACTTCTACCAGTCGCTGCCGTCGCTCGCCCAGGGCAACGTCGCCCAGCAGATCTTCTGGTATTCGGCCTTCACCGCCAGCATGGTGGCGCCCAAGGACAAGGGCAACAATACGGTCGACGACAAGGGCATGCCGCTGTGGCGCATGGCACCCTCCCCGCATGGTCCTTATTGGAAGGAAGGCTCTCAGCGCGGGTATCAAGACTGCGGTTCGTGGACTCTCTTCAGCTCGACTCCGATGGATCGCCGCAAGGCAGCCTGGCTTTACGCCCAGTTCGTCGTCTCCAAAACCGTCGACGTCAAGAAGAGCCAGGTCGGGCTGACCTTCATCCGCGACAGCACCGTGCGGCACCAGTCCTTCACCGACCGTGCGCCCAAGCTTGGCGGTCTGATCGAGTTCTATCGCTCGCCCGACCGCGTCGCCTGGACCCCGACCGGCATCAATGTCCCGGACTATCCGAAGCTCGCCCAGCTCTTCTGGGAGAACATCGGCGACGTCAATTCCGGTGCCTTTACACCGCAGCAGGCAATGGATCGCCTGGCGCAGCAGATGGACCAGGTCATGGCCCGCATGCAGGCGGTCGACGAGGCGAAGAACGTCTATCACGGCTGTGGACCGCGGCTGAACCCTGAGAGCGATCCCTCGAAGTGGTTGAGCAACGATCACGCGCCCTGGGCCAAGCTCGACAATGAGAAGCCCAAGGGCGAGACCATCGCCTATGACGAGCTGATCAAGCGCTGGACCGAGCACCAGTAATTCTCGGGAGGGTCTCCGGGGCGCGCCAAAGCGCGCGCTCCGGAGCCTGCGAGCCCTGGTGACACCCGGTCGGCGCCTGACAGGAAAGCTTGTGCATTGTCATGTCCCTGGAATTGAAGAATGTCGTCAAGCGGGTCGGCGCCGACATTCACATCCACGAGACCAATCTCGATTTCGCCGCGGGAACGTTCAACGTTCTCCTCGGAACGACGCGCGCCGGCAAGACGACGCTGATGCAGCTCATGGCCGGGCTCGAGCGGCCGACCTCCGGCGAGGTGTTCTTCAGCGGACAGAACGTCAGCACCGTGCCGGTGCAGAAGCGCAATGTCGCCATGGTCTATCAGCAGTTCATCAACTACCCCAATTTCACGGTTTATGAGAACATCGCCTCGCCGCTGCGGGTGGCCGGAATGGCCGCGGCCGAGATCGATGCCCGGGTCAAGCGCACGGCGAATCTCCTCCATCTCACCCCGCTCCTCGATCGCCGGCCCACCGAGCTCTCCGGCGGCCAGCAGCAGCGCACCGCCATCGCCCGCGCGCTTGCCAAGGATGCCGATCTCATCCTTCTCGACGAGCCGCTCGCCAATCTCGACTACAAGCTGCGCGAGGAGCTTCGCGACGAACTGCCCAAGCTCTTTGCCGGCCGAAACTGCATCGTCGTCTACGCCACCACCGAACCCATCGAGGCCTTGCTGTTCGGCGGCTATACCGCCACGCTGCACGAAGGGCGGGTCACGCAATATGGCCCCACCGCTGATATCTACCGCCACCCGCGCGACATCACCACCGCCCGGGTCTTTTCCGATCCGCCGATCAACACGGCGCCGATCACCAAGCAGGGCCGCGAGATCCTGATCGGCAGTGCCGTCCGCCTCCCCGCCGGCAGGGTTGGCGAAGCCGTCCCCGACGGTTCCTACGACTGGGGCATCCGGCCGCATCACATCACTGCTGCCGCCGGCCGTGGCCGCCTCGCGCCGATCGAGGGCCGCGTGCTGGTGACCGAGCTCTCGGGCTCCGAGAGCATCGTCCATTTCGACCTCGATGGCCGCACCTGGGTGTCGCAGTCGCACGGCATTCATCCTTTCGAGGTCGGGAGCACCGCACGCCTCTATGTCGATGTCGACGAGAGCTTCTTCTTCGACGCCGAGGGTCGGCTCATCGCGGGAGGCGCCCTTGGCTAGGATCACGCTTCAGGACCTCCGCCACACCTATGGAACCATGGCCGATGGCGAGATCGTCTGGGCCCTGAGACGCATGACCCTCGAGCTTGCCGATGGCGGTGCCTATGCCCTGCTCGGGCCCTCCGGCTGCGGCAAGACCACGCTCCTCAACCTTATTTCCGGCCTGTTGCGCCCGACCGAGGGACGGATCCTTTTCGACGGCGTCGACGTGACCGACAAGAGCCCGGAGGAGCGCAACATCGCGCAGGTGTTCCAGTTCCCCGTCATCTACGACACGATGACGGTTTACGACAATCTGGCGTTCCCATTGCGCAACCGCGCTGTGCCGGAGCGCGATGTCGATATTCGCGTGCGCGAGATTGCGGCGATGCTCGATCTCGACCGCACGCTCAAGCGCCGTGCGTCGGGCTTGACCGCCGACGGCAAGCAGAAGATTTCGCTCGGGCGCGGACTCGTCCGCTCCGATGTCAACGTCATCATGCTTGACGAGCCGCTGACCGTCATCGACCCGCATCTCAAATGGATCCTGCGCTCGAAGCTGAAGGAGCTTCACACCCGGATCAGGCGCACGATGATCTATGTGACCCACGACCAGACCGAGGCGCTCACATTCGCGGACCAAGTGGTCGTGATGAAAGATGGCGAGATCGTTCAGATCGGGACGCCGGTCGAGCTCTTCGAAAAGCCGCGGCATACCTTCGTTGGACATTTCATCGGCTCGCCCGGAATGAATGTGCTTCCCTGCGAAGTGAGGGACGGCAAGGCGATCTTCGCCGCGCGGACGATCGAGACGGTCAACGCCGCCCTCTATCGGGGGAACGGCGGTTCGCTCGAGCTCGGCGTCAGGCCCGAATTCGTGAGGTTCGCCAAGGATGGGATCCCGGTGTCGATCGCTAAGGTCGCCGATGCCGGGCGCTACCGCATCGTCGATGCTCACCATGACGGGCGTATCATCAAGATGCTGCTGCCCGAAGGCGCCGATATTCCGGGAGGTGAGGCCCACATCCGCTTCGATCC
>DATAOT010000151.1:0-5366 GCA_036265615.1 Aestuariivirgaceae bacterium | reverse complement strand
GCCCTCATCCAGGATGGCACGCCTGTGCCAGCTGATGCGCGGCTCGAATTGCTTGGTCGATTGCCGCAGCCGGAGACACTGCTGCTTCTCGGGAGACCAAATCACGCCATCAACACCTTCGCCGATCTGCGTGGAGCATCCATCGGGATCGGCCCGGACGGATCAGGCACGGCGTACCTCATGCGGCAGCTCTTCGAAGACCCAGATCTGCGCACATTGGATGTGCATCTGTCGCAACATGGATTGGCAGAGCAAGCACAGTTGGTGGCAGAGGATAAGCTCGACGTTGCAGCCTTCGTGATGCAGGAAGATGCCGAATTGCTGCGCAGCATCATTCACCAGCACGGTCTGGATATCGTTTCGCCTCAGGACCTCCAGGGCTTGATCGCTCGCTATCCCTGGCTCAGCCTCGGCCAAATTCCGGCCGGACGCTACGATCTGGTGCGTCCGATCCCTGCAACGAACAAGCCGGTTGCGCGCCTTGCAACCTTGGTCATCGCAAGTCGGTGCGCCTGGCGCGCCGATCGGATCGCACTTCTCATGTTGCTCGGGGCGGAACTTCCAGGATTCGTGCGCAACAATCCGCCGAGCCTGACAAGTTCAGCTACTAAACTGCAGCTCGCATCCGAAGCGCAGGAATTCTTCATGAAAGGCGAAGCGGAGGTGGCCGACAGGTATTTCCCATGGTTGGTGAACCTCATGTCGCCAGCATATTGGGTCTACCTGATCATGGCGGTCACGGTTCTGTTCAACGCGCTCAGAGGGTTCAGCCGATTTCGACTGTGGCGGATCGATGCCGCGCGCGAGAAGCTCGAGACGGCTCTGAGCGAACTCGTCGAACATGGAAATACCCACGCACAAATGCAAGCCGTTGCGGCGGGGCGTGCGGCGCGCGTCGGCGATGCCGGTGTCGCTGCTCAGGAAATCATGGCGCGTTTGGTTGAACTGCGCGCCCGCTGTCAGCGTCAGACGAGTTCGCTTGTCACCCCCATGGGGGATGAAATGTTCTATCGCTACCAGCAGTTTCGGATCGACGAGGCGACAGCGACTCTGGGCGAGTGGCTTCGGAAACGGACAGTTCAGGGATCTCTTCCGACCTAGAGCATCGCCTCATTCGACGATCTTGAGCAACTCCGAGCGGAAGGTCCCTTGGCACCTGCGCCTGTGTTCGTCAAACCAGACGCAAAACAGCTCGCGAGGCTGGTCATCGTCCGATCCCAACACCGTCATCACCGGTCCTCCGGTTCTGAGGACCACCTCGTCGCCGGGCTCAGGTTCCTGAGTGCTCACAAGCCGCCCCTCCTCAGCAATCTGCAGATCCGAGTCTTAGCGGCCGAAGGGTGTCCGAAGGCTTTGCGGCTTTGTACGCCCTTGCGGTTGAATTTATCGATCATTTGAACAATTCGATCCAGGTGTCTCCACTTAGCAACAGCCTCCGAGTCGGATTATGATCCGCCATGCTCATCTTTCGAAAACTCGCCTGGGCCATCGCTCCGGAGCTGTCTCTGAAGGTCAAGCTGCTTCGCCGGATTCGTGCAGCGATGGCCACGAATGATGCGCTCGCCGGCATGGCCGAGATCCGGCCCGAACTGATCGCGAACACCGTCACGCTTGCGAACCGCGATGCGCTGATCGATCAGATGCCCAAGGGAGGCATCGTCGCCGAGCTCGGGGTCATGCACGGGGATTTTGCCGCTCGCATCCTTGCCAGGAACAGCCCCGCGCACCTTCACCTGGTCGATATCTGGGCGGAAATGGGACGCATGGCCAGGGTCGCGCAGCGTTTCAGCGATCAGCCAGTGAGCCTTCATCAGGGGTGGTCGTGGGAAATCGTATCGACATTCCCGGATCAATCGCTGTCATGGGTCTACGTCGACGCCTCCCATGATTTCCACTCGGTCGAAAGGGACCTGACGGCCTGCCTTCCCAAGGTTCTCCCCGGCGGATTCATCGCCGGGCACGATTACACGCGCTGGAAAGTCGGCACCCATCAGGTTGTCCGATACGGGGTGATCGAGGCGGTGAACAGCTTCTGCAATCGGCACAGCCTGCCGCTGACCTATCTGACGGCGGAAGCAAGCCGCCACCTCAGCTTTGCGATCAGGCTCCCCGACCGGGCAAGCCCGCGAGGTAGAGAGCAAGCCGCATCATCGGAAATCGGGCGTCATGCCGGCGCGGTCGCCGAACGGAGCATGAAGAGGCCGGCGGCGATGACGAGCGCGGCGCCGGCAAGCGTGCTCAGGCCAGGAACCACGCCCCAGATCACGAAGCCGAACAGCACGGCCCAGAAAAGGCCGGTATATTCGAAGGGTGCGACGGAGGACGGCTCGGCCAGCGCATAGGCGCGGGTGAACAGCAGGATGGCGGCCGCCGCAGTCGCGCCGATAAATGCGAGAAGGAGAAGGTGAAAGGCGCTCGGCATGGCCCAGCCGGCCGTGAGATAGCTCAGGCTCGGATGCGCGGTGGTGTGCCAGCCACCACCGCCGAAGATCAATCCAAGCAGCGCCGCGACGACGAGAAAGGCCACGTTCTGGTACAGGCCCATGACGAACGTCGAGACGCGGGCCCCGAGCGGCCGGGTGAGCATATGGCCAAGCGCATAACAGGCGGTCGCCGCAATCATGATGAGGGAAGCGGGCTCGAAGACGCTGCTGCCCGGCCTGATGATGATGACGACGCCGATAAAGGCCACGATCATGGCGAGCCAGCGCCGCAGCGGCACGCGTTCGCCAATGACCGGGCCCGAGAGCAGCGACAGCATCATCGGCATGGAGAAATAGATCGCGGCGGCATCGGCAAGGGTGATCGCGGCCAGGCCGACATAGAACAGCGCGCTCGCCAAAGCGAGCATGAGGCTGCGCAAGTGGAGCAGCCCCGAGGCTCCGGCGTGGATGGCGGCGCCGAATTCGCGACGGCGAAGGGTCAGGACGAGAATGAGCGGCAGCGCTGCCGCCGAGCGGATGAACTGCATCTCGTGAAAGGGGTACTCGGTGCTGATGAACTTGATCGTCGCGTCCTGAGTGGCGCTCACCGCAACAGCCAGGACCAGCATGCCGACCGCCTTCAGCCGGTGGCGCGGCAGCCCCGAGACATCGAGCCGAGCAACCATGCAGGGCTTTCGCGCTCGCCCTAGAGCATGATGCTCTAGCCCTTCCTGCGGTGGCCAAGGGCCCAGACATAGGCAGCGACGGCATCGAGATCGCTGTCCTTGAGCTCGACACCGCCATAGGGCGGCATGGCGCCCGGATGCCGCTTGGGCTTCGCAACACCGTCCTTGATGGTCGCGGCGATGCCCTTGAGGCTGCCGTCGCTCCACAGCCACTTGCCGTTGGTCAGATCGGGGCCCACCGGCGTGCCGATGCCATCGGCGCCATGGCATCCGGCACAGGTGCCGCCTGCCGCCTGGCCATGGAAGATCCGGCGCCCCAGCGCCAGCTGGTCGGGAGATGATCCGGGCGGCACCGGCAGGCTGGCGAGGCCGCCGGCCTCAGGGTTGATGCCTTCGGGCGGCGCGGCTTCAGGCGTTGCCGCCGCCGCTTTGCCGACGCTCCCGGGAGCGGCCTCGACCGGGGCCCCGGGATCGCCCTCATAAGCGACCCGCCAGATGCGGCCCGCCTTGTCGTCGCTGATGAAGAGGGCGCCATCAGGCGCAACCGCAAGGCCCGATGGGCGGTGGGCGGCGCGGCCCGGCTCCTTGTACCTGCCAGCGAAGCCATCGGCGAAGACGACGTATCTGCCCGCGGCGGCGCCATCCTTCAACGGCTGGAACACCACATTGTAGCCGCCCTGCGGTCCGGGGGCGCGGTTCCACGAGCCGTGGAAGGCAATGAAGGCACCGCCACGGTAGCTTTGCGGGAATCCGGTGCCGTTGTAGATCTTGAGATCATTCGGCGCCCAATGGGCGGGATAAGCGGCGATCGGCGGCACCATGCTGGCGCACACCCCCACCTTCTTGCCGCCGTCGCCGCCATATTCGGGCGCGAGCACGAGCTTCTTGCGCGCGCCGTCGTAGTAGCACATCGGCCAGCCATAGGCGGCACCGTCGGTGACGACAACCACCTCCTCGGCGGGAAGCTCGAACCCCTGCTCGGCCGTATAGAGCTCCGACCAGTTCTCATGCAGCTGGTCGCGCCCATGCTGGGTCGCATAGAACCGGCCGGCTGCGTCGAAGTCGAGGCCTTCGGGATTGCGCAGGCCGCTGGCATAGCGCTCCTTTGCGGAAAAGACCTGCCCGGTCTTGTTGGCATCGTAGCGCCAGATTCCGGCGCGGGTCGCAAGCTCGGTGCAGGGGTCGTTGCCCTTCGCATGCGGCATCCGGTTCCGGACCTCGCAGGAATTGGTGGCCGAGCCCACCGATACGAACAGGTTGCCCGCCGCATCGATGGCGAATGGGTGCATCGGGTGATCGCCATCGAGCGGCATGCCGCGAAGCACGGTCTCGGGCTTCGAACTCGGCACCGGCTCGCCGGGTTTGAGCGGATAGCGGACGATGCGATCATTGATTTCGGCATAGAGCGCGCCCTTGTAGAGCCCGATGCCGGTGCCGCCATGGCCGCCCTCGGCCGGGGTGACGCCGAACCGCTTGCGCATGTCGGCACGGCCGGTGCCCTTGCGGTCGCTCAGCGCCAGCAGGAAGCCCCCGGCAGGCGGCTTGTCACCGTAATAGGGACCGCTCCAGGTGTTGACGTAGAGCGTGCCGTCGGGCGCCACCACCATCTGTCGGGCATGTCCGACCTTGTCGGCGAAGATCGTGGCGCAAAACCCCTTCGGAAGGGTGATGCCGGCGTCGGCGTTGCTGCAGGCCCTGGCCTCGGCCGGCCCGGCGATGGCCAGCGGCAGAGCGAACACGGCGAGGACGGCAAGGGCGGACGGCGAAGCGAGGCCAGTTCGGTCAGTGATCATGACAAGTTCCTTCATCGACCCTCTCGGCCTTTCCTACTCGCTGGGGGCAGCGCCGACTCCCAAGGAATGATCCAGACCCTATATTTGTGCCATTGCGAAACCACGGACGGAGGAGAACCATGACCGAGGCAGCAAAGGCGCACCCGATTTCGATCGCGCGCAATCCCAACCGGGTGCGGGTGCATTTCAACGGCCGAGTCGTGGCCGACAGCCGATCGGCGCTGACGTCACGGGAGGCAAGCCTTCGTCCGGTGCAGTACATTCCGCGCGAGGACGTGGACATGACCCTGCTCGAGCGGACCAGCCACCGCACCCACTGCCCATTCAAGAGCGATGCCAACTACTACACGCTGACGGTCGACGGCCGAGTGGCGGAAAACGCGGTCTGGACCTATGAGGATCCCTATCCGGCGGTTGCGGCCATCAAGGACCATCTCGCCTTCTATCCCGAGCGGGTCGACAAG
>DATAOT010000150.1:0-6886 GCA_036265615.1 Aestuariivirgaceae bacterium | reverse complement strand
TCGGAGATGTCGCCCGCCGGCCTCAATGTCGGGGTGAGGGCGCTCGGACTGCCGACCCGGGTCGTGTCGGTCAGTCCCATCGCCTATCCGGAACCGCGCGCTGATGAGATTGCCCGCATTGCCACCGCCTGTGCCGCACGCCTGGGACTAGAGATCGGCTTTGCCCCGTCCGACATCATTGTCGATGATGAGTACATAGGCGAATCTTATGGCTTCGTGTCGGATGCCGGCCGCGAAGCCATGATGCTGTTGGCCCGCACCGAAGGGATCATTCTCGATCCCGTCTACACCAGCAAGGCCATGGCTGGCCTGATCGGCCATGCCCGGCGGGGCTTGATCAGAGAAGGCGCCAATGTCGTCTTCGTGCATACCGGCGGGCTGCCGGTGCTCTTCGCCTATGCCGAGGATCTCGGGATCGCCCCTCCCGCGGTCTGATCATGCTCCAGGCCCGCGAACTGCCGCAATGCCGGCCGTCAGCCCCTCCTGGAGCAGCCCGATGTCCCAGGAATATTGGATGAATCTGTAGCCTTCGGCGAGGCGCTGGCGGGCAATGTCGGGCGTGAAGGCGGCACAGCCGGCGACTTTTCCCAGGCGCTTGCAGATCGCAAGCACCTTGTCCATGGCGGCGCTGATCTCGGAATGCTCCACCTCGCCGGCAAGCCCCATGTCGAGCGACAGGTCGAATGCCGTGACCAGGGCGACATCGATGCCCGGGACGGAGAGGATCGCCTCCGCATTGTTGATGGCCTGCCGCGACTCGAGCTTGGCGATGATCAGGATCGAATCATTGGCATCGCTGATCGTCTTGGTAATCTGCCGTGCCAGATAGCCGTCATGCGCGATCCCGAATGCCCCGCCGCGACTGCCTTGCGGCGGATAGCGCGTGGCGCCGACGATCGCCTCCGCCTGCGCTGCCGTGCGGACATGCGGGACCATCAGCCCGAACGCCCCCATGTCGAGCAGCAGCCCCTCCCTTTCGAATGTCTCGCCGGGCGAATTGACGATCGGGACAAGCCCGGCGCCCCGGGCACACATCAGCTGGGTCCGCAGTGCTTCGGTGCCCCATCCGCTGTGCTCATAATCGAAGATCACGAAGTCGGCGCCGCATGCCGCTACGATGCCGGCCAGCCCTGTCGTATAAAACTCGGCAATATACGGACCGACCACCACCTCGCCTGCATCGAGCCTTTGCTTGACCGTGTTGTTGTTCATCCTTCCTCTATCCGCGATACCGTGTCAGGAACAGTCCGAGCAATGTCGAGATGATCGTCACCGTCAGGATCAGGGTGCCGATGGCATTGACCATCGGCGTGACGGATGAGCGCATCATGCCCCAGATGAGGGTGGGGAGGGTGTTGCCGCTGCCGATCGTGAAAAACGTGATCACGAAATCGTCGAAGGAAATCGCAACCGCGAGCAGCGCCGCGCCGAGCACCGTCGGTGCGATGATCGGCAGCGTGATGGTGGCGAAGGCCTTGAGCGGCGAAGCCCCGAGATCGCGGGCGCTGTCGAGAATGCGGACATCGAAATCGCGCAGCTGGGCATAGACCACCAGGATCACGAAGGGCTGCGTCAGGAGGATGTGACTGGCCGTCACCGTCACGAGATTGAGCTGCATGCCAAGGCTCACATAGAAGGTGGCAAGCGACACCGCAAGCACCAGCGGCGGCAGCATCATCGGCAGGCTCAGAACAGCGAGCAACGTCGCGGCCGACCGACGGGGCAGGCGCGCCAGCCCGGCCGCCGCTGCCGTTCCGACGACGGCCGAAACGACGGCAACGCTGCCGCCGATGGTCAGGCTGCGGCGGAGCGAGGGAGAAAATTGCGGATGATCCAGCATCGCACGCCACCAGCGTAGCGAGAATTCGTCGATCGGGAAATTGGTCAGCGCCCGGTTCGTGAAGGCAAACAACACGACGAGCAGCAGTGGAGCGAGCAGGAAGATAAAGAATATGATCGCCACCAGGACCCAGCTATGTGAACGCCTAATCATCGTGCGTCGAAGATCCGCATCAATTGCGAAAACGCCAGAACCACGAGAAACGCCGCGGCGAGCAGCGAGAACGACATCGCCGCCCCGAGCGGCCAGTTGAGAAATTCGCCGAATTGCGCCGCAATCAGATTGCCGAGCATCGTCATGCGGCCGCCGACCAGAACGGGGGTGACCCAGTCGCCGCAGGAAATCAGGAAGCAGAGGGCAAAGCCCGTGACGATGCCGGTCTTGCAGCGCGGCACCACATGGTCGAAGAGGATTGCCGTCCACGGCGCGCCGAGGTCGCGCGCCGACTCGAGCTCGCTGTCCTGGATGCTCTGCATCGAGGCAAAGATTGGCAGCATGGCGAAGGGAAACAGAAAATTGGTGAGGGTCAGCACCACGGACGGCGGATTGTACAAAAGCCAGGTCACCGGCTCGGAGACGATGCCGGACGCCAATAGAGCATTGTTGATGATGCCTTCCATGCCGAGAATGGTGCGCCAGGCATAGACCTTCATCAGATAGCCGCCGAACAGCGAGATGAGGGCCACGAACAGCATGACCGAGCCGAACCGGCCGGCGTTGAAGCGCGCGACATAGGCATAAACGAAGCCGAGCGTCACCGCCAGCAACGAAATGATGCCGGCAATGACCAGGGTGTAGATCCCAAGCCGGAGGTAATCGGCCGCGACCTCGCGATAATTGTCGAGGTTGAATTCCCTTATCAGCTCATAAGATTCGAAGCGCCAGAAGCTGACCAGCAGGAAGTACAGCGTCGGCGCAATGAACAGGCCGATGAAGATGAGCAGCGACGGCGCGACGAGCAGGGCGGACCTGTAAGGAGGAGTCATGGTGCGAGGTCCGCCCCGTTGTTTCGCGCCTCACGCATTCTTGAAGCGCAGATATTCCTTCTTCCAGTCGTCGAAGGTCGCGACGTCGCCGTCGGCCTTGAGCGGCGCCACGGGGAAGAACCCGACTTTCTTGCTGAAGCCCTCAAGATCGTCATAGGGGTAGAGCGCCCGCGCTTCGGCGGGAAGCTTCTTGATCGCGTCGGTATTGAGGATCCCGAGCAGCTCGCCCTCGCCTGCCTTGATCTGCACCGGCTCGCTCAGGGCCTCATTGGCCAGAGCATGAGCGATATCGCTGTTGGGCGCGTCGCGCACGATGCAGTAGCAGTCCATCCACCCGAAGGTGCCTTCCTTGGGATAGGTGTAGGCGACCTTCTTGCCCTTGTCTGCCGCCTTCTTGACCACGACTTCCCAGCCATTGAAGGTGATCACGGCTTCGCCGCGCGCCAGCGCATCGGCCATGTCGCCATAGCTCGTGGCAAGCACCCGGGTCTGACCCTTGACCTTGATCAGGAAATCGACGGCATCCTTGAGTTGCTGATGGGTGAGCCGGGTGGGCACCTTCGCGTCCGTGACGACGCGGGCGGCAAGCTGGATGTTGTTGAGGTTGTCCAGCATGCTGACCTTGCCCTTGTATTCGGGCTTGAGCACATCGCTCCACGACTGCGGCTCGGAGATGGCCGCCGGGTCGTACATCATGGGCACGCCGCCCCAGACATACGGAACGGCATAGAGCTTGCCCTCGATCCGAATGCTCGGGTTTCCCAGGAAGAACGGATGGACGTGCTTCAGATTGGGAACCTTGCTCTCGTCCACCGCCGACAGCGTGTTGAGCTTCACGAGCAACGGCACATAGGTGACGTTCGGCGTGACGAGATCGACCCGGCCGACGCCGCCGCTTGTCAGCTTTGAGATGATCTGGTTGCTATCCCCGATATAGGTCGGATCGAGCGTGATGTTGTTTGCCTTGAGGTAGCCCTCGAGCGGCTTGTCATAGCCTTCCCAGCCAACCAGGGTGACCGTCGTCGCTGCCGCCGCCGACCGCTCCCCGAGCGCCGCCCCAAGCAGCAGCGCGCTCGACGAGGACATTAGAAAGCCCCTGCGATTCATCGATCCGAAGACCCGCGCGGTCACAAGCCCGCAATTCGCCTGTTGCATTGCCTAAACCTCCCTGGTTCGGCTATTCTATATTGTATACGATTTAAATCTATACGATCAGATACCACCCGTCGAGGTGATTGGAGGCCGAGCTCTTGGATCCTGCACTGCGCCGGCGCCTGGGTGGCAGCGACGTCGAGGTGACCGGCTTCGGCTTTGGTGGCGCGCCGCTCGGCGAGCGTTTCGTCCGGGTGAGCAATGCCACGGCCGATGCAATCATTGAGGCGGCCTATGACGCCGGCATCAATTATTTCGATACCGCCCCGCAATATGGCCAGGGCAAGAGCGAGGCTCGGCTGGGCCGCGTCCTCCAGACCAAGCCGCGCCACAGCTACGTCCTCTCGACCAAGGTCGGTCACCTCTACGAGCCGCCGAAGGATCCGGCGGGGTTTGCCGCCCAGCTGAAGGGCAATGGTCACCACTTCGCGGCCCGATCCGACTACACCCGCTCGGGCATCCTGCGGTCCTACGAGCACAGCCTGCTGCGGCTCGGCCTCAACCGGGTCGACATCCTGGTCATCCACGATCTCGATGTCTCCCATCACGGCTCGCGCGACAGGGTCGACTTTCATTTCCGGGAGCTGCTCGAGGGCGGCGGGTACGAGGCGCTGGCCGAGCTCAAGAGCGCTGGCGAGATTCGAGCAATCGGCTGTGGCATCAATCAGCTCGGCGAGATTCCGGAGATCGTCGCCAGCTGCGATGTCGATTTCTTTCTTGTCGCCATGCCCTACACATTGCTCGATCAGGGCGCCTTGGATCACGAGCTGCCGCTCTGCACGCAGCGCGGCTTGAGCGTGGTCGTCGGCGCGGTGTTCGCATCGGGAATTCTCGCCACCGGCGCGACCGAGGATGCGAGCTACGGCTACGCGCCGGCGCCGGCCGAGATCAAGGCCAAGGTCGGCCGCATCGCCCGCGTCTGCGCCGCACACGGCGTTCCGCTGCCGGCGGCGGCGCTGCAGTTTCCGATGTTTCATCCGGCCGTCGCTGCCGTCATTCCGGGTGCCCACAACCTGATGGTCCTCGGAGAGAATCTCGCCAATTTCCGCCTGCCTATCCCGCCAGGGCTGTGGCGGGACCTGAAATCGGAAGGATTGATCCGCCCCGACGCGCCGACCGCATGATCGCGCAACCGCGCTGCGGATCAGCTGATCACCGGCATCTCCCTCGGCGCGCGGGTGGTCAGCAGCCGGGCGCCGCTTTCGGTGATTTCCACATTCTCCTCATGCACGATCATCTTGCCGGGCTCATACTCGATGCCGGGTTCGATGGTGAGCACCATGCCGGGCTCGAGGATCGTCTTGTTGGCCGGCATGTGGGACGGCGGCTCGGTGAGCTGCATGCCGAGGCCATGGCCAAGCCGCCCGACATTGTTGCCCACCGAACCGGCATCCTCGATGATCCGGGCCATCGCAAGGAACAGGTCTGCGCTGCTGGCCCCCGGCACCGCCGCGGCAAGGCCGGCCTCGGTCGCCTGCCACATCGCCTCATGCGCCCGCTTGGCGGCATCCGAGATGGAGCCGACCGCATAATTCCGATCGAAATCGCACCAATAGCCATCGAACGTCGATCCCGTATCGAAGAACAGCACGTCGCCGCGCTCGAGCACGCGGTCATGCGGGCCGCAGACGATCTGCGACACGCCGCCAGGGCCGGCGATCGCGGGCAGGAACGGCGTCGAATCGGCGCCGAGCCGCGCCAGCTCGATCCTGAGCTTGCGGCAGGCTTCCCGTTCGCTGTCGCCGCGCTTGACGAGCCGCGGCACCGCCTCATAGGCGCGGCTGGCGATTTGGCAGATATGCTCGATATGGGCGATCTCGGCCGGCGTCTTTACCATTCGGATTTGCCAGATGCAGGGTGAGCCATTGTCGAGCGACCGGTCTCGCACCTGATTGCGGAGCTCGAGAAACTGCATGACCGGCATGCGCAGGCTGTGTTCGCGGCCGAGCTCGAAACCGATCCGGCCAAACTGGCGCGGCAGCTCGTTGAGAACGCTGGCGAGCAACGAGGTGCCGTCATCGACCGGCCGCGGCGATGGCCAGCTGCGGATGTCCTCGATCCATGTCGCGGCCATCTCTGGCACGCCGATTTCCGGAATGACCGCGAGCGGACGGCCGCGCCCGGCAACCACGATGAACCATGGCCGAGTCGGGCTTTCCCAGAATTGCGAGTCGAAGCCCGAGAAATACCGCACATTGGCCGGAGTCGAGAGGACGAGTGCATCGAACCCGTGCTCCGCCATGACCGCCTGGGCGCGCTCGGTGCGCCAGGCGAATTCCTCCGGCGTGAAGCCTCGTTTCGGTATTGGCGTGCTCATGGGACCGTTTCGCTCCTTTCACCACCGGCCATGATAGCGCAATCTCGGCGCGAGGTTGGACAGTTGCCCCGAGCTTGCTAGGCTGATCCGCCGGCATGGCGTCGTTTCGGGAGGATGCGATTTCCTCCGCTCTATTGTTTTTGGGCATCCATCGTCGGCCGCCAGCGTTTGGTTATCCGGTGATATTCCCTCGGGTTTTTTCCATAGCGGTGCACAAACATCCGTTAACGTTTGTCGATCTCGTCCTGCCGCGAGACCTTGAGGTCGGTTGTTAACCCCACCCCATCGTCCTCAGTCGCAGTCACGTTTCCTCGCCGGCCGAGGGGGGTAGAGGTCCTGCAGCGATAATTTTTCGATGGTCGGTCTTGTTAACTCGATACCCCCATCGTCTTTGATCGCAGTCACGTTTCCTCGCCGGCCAGCGGGGGGGATAGGTCCTGCAGCGATAATTTTTGCTGTCGAGATTCACCGGTCTCAAATCCATGACGTCGGATAGTGGATCGACCACCCCCATCGTCCTCAGTCGGAGTCCCGTTTCCTCGCCGGCCGGCGACCGCTGAGGCAGGGGTACCAGAGATACATTTGATACAC
>DATAOT010000149.1:0-5916 GCA_036265615.1 Aestuariivirgaceae bacterium | reverse complement strand
TATGCAAAATGGCAGCCGTCACCGAACGAGTACCCTTCCTTCCTCCCTGTTCGGAAGCGGTGGCATAACTCTTCGCCGGGGGCGAAAGCCGGTGACGGGCTGATCTGGCCGGGGTTGAAGGTCAGTCCGGAACCGGCTCTTTCTTGCGCCGATCGGGCGCGAAGGCCGCCTCCATCGCGCGGCGCGTCCGCACCGCCTCATCCTCAGGCTCGAGGGCGACATCGCTCCACCTCAGCCTCTCGCCCGCCGCGATGTCGGTGTTGAGGCGGACATTGCCGGCAAGACCCAGCGGCAGATACCCCTCCTGCAGCGAGAGTGCAGCCGGGGTCTGCTTGCCCCAGACGCAGAACCCGCCCTCGCCGTCCAGCATCTCTCCGGACTTGAGCGCCCGCTTGGCGGTGGCGACCACATCGGACTGAAACATTGCCGGTTGACCGGTCGGTTCGCCGCGCAACGCCGCCGAGGCAACCGAGATGCCAAGCTCGAGCCCGATCATGTGGATCGGCCGGTAGAGCGCGGCATATTTGCCGCTGCGGTCGGGCAGCAGGTGATATTCGCGGAAGCAGCGCCGCGCATAGTCGCTTGCCGCCGCAACCACCACATAGGTGCCCATGGCGAGATGATGCGGCACATCCTGCTCGTTCCGGTCGACCGATGAGGTTACCTCCGTCACCCCGGCCTCCTCCAGGACGCCGCCCTCGGCTGCCGGCTTGCAGACCTCCGCATGCTCGAAGCGCGAGGCCGGTGGAAATTTGAGGCCGTTGCTCTGCGCCTTGAGCCCGGTCGCATTGCACACCGCAGTCATCTCGATCGCCGACTTGGTGCCGTCGATGAAGGAATTGAACATCTTCGGATTGATCGACTGTCGGTCCTCGATGCTGAGATATTTGTCGAGAATATTCCACACGGTGTCGGGGGTGGATTGGTGATAGCTCGGATGATAGCGCGTGCCCTTGCCGGCGGCGACCACCTGGAAGCCGGCAGTCCGCGCCCAATCGACCTGCTCGCAGATGAGGGCCGGCTGATCCCCATAGGCAAGGCTGTAGACCACGCCCGCTTGCCGCGCCTCACGTGCCAGTATCGGCCCGGCAAGCGCATCGGCCTCGACATTCACCATGATGATGTGCTTGCCATGGGCGATTGCCTTGCGGCAGAAGCGGATGCCTGTCCGCGGATCGCCGGTCGCTTCGATGATGACCTCGACCCTCGGATCCGCGATGAGCGCCATGGCATCCTCGCCGACATGCGTGCTGCCGTGTCTGATCGCCTCGTCGAGCGATGCGGCGGAATGGCGCTCGGCCGGCCAGCCGGCGACCTCGAACCGGCTCGTGGCGCGCTTCACGTCGAGGTCGGCCACGCCGACCAGATGCATGCCCGCGGTGACCCGCACCTGCGACAGGAACATGGTTCCGAACTTGCCGGCGCCGATCAGCCCGATGGTGACCGGCCGCCCCGCCGCCTGCCGCTCGACAAGCTTGGCGTGGAGGTTCACTTGTGTGCGATCGCCGCGCTGGTCGGGCCGGTGAGCGGCTTGAGCTCGGTCGCCCGAAAGCCTGCCTCGAGGCACCAGGAGTGGAATTGCGCGTGCGTATAGTCGAAACCCTCGGCAGTCTCGATCAGCATGTTGAGCGACATCAAAAGCCCGAAGGTGTTCTTGCGCCGGTCGTCGTCGATGACGTTCTCGATGGCGATCAAGCATCCGCCTTGCGGCAGCGCCTCATAGGCCTTGCGGATCAGCATCCTCTTGGTGTCGAGCCCCCAGTCATGGAGGATGTTGCCCATGGTGATGACATCCGCCCTGGGCAGCGGATCCTCGAAGAAGCTGCCCGATTTGAGAACGACCCGGTCGCTGAGGCCCTGCGCCGCAACCGCGCGGCGGGCCACCTCCGTGACCGGCGGCAGGTCGAAGCTCATGCAGGAGACTTGCGGGTGTCGTCGCGCCACCGCCATGGCGAGCGCGGCGCTCGCGCCGCCGACGTCGCACATGCTGCGGTACTTCGAGAAATCGAACGTCTCCGCCAGCGCCGCGAAATTGCCCTGCTGGATGCCCGCCATGGCGGCGATGAAGACTTCCAGCCGTCGCGGATCGGCATAGAGCGCGTCGAACAGCTCCTTGCCTTGCGCTCCCTTGACCTCGTTCTGCGGCTTGCCGCTGCGCAGCGCTTCCGTCAGATTGCCCCAGGAGTGGTAGAGCCGCGAATTCGCCATCTCGAGGATGCCGCCGATATAATGCGGGCTGGCGCGGTCGAGAAAGCGCGCCGTCTGCGCGCTGTTGGAATAAACCGCCGTGTCGCCGCTGCCCTGCCGCTCGATGAGGCCGAGCGACACGAGCGTGTCCAGAAAATCCGCAGCGCCGCGCCCATTCAACTGGAGCGTCGTGGCGATGTCCTGGCGCGTTGCGGGCTCCTGGGCGAGCTTGGTGAAGAGTTGAAGCTCGACCGCGCTCAACAGCACCTTCGAGGCGAAGAACCCCATGCCGATCTGGATGATGTGTGAGGGATCTTGGGCAGCGCTCAGGGTTGCCTCCTGGTCGGTGTGAACGGGCCGGCGAAGCTACCCCAAAGCAGGCGGTCCGGCAATCCGAGCTGTCAAGATTGCGACAACGGATTCGGTTGGCGGCGCGGCACCACGAGATTGGACACCAGCACCTGCACCGGCTCGCCCCTCTGGTTGAAGGTGGTGGTCCGAACCTTGATGAGGCCGATATCGGAGCGTGATTTCGACGGCCTGACCTCCATCACCTCGCTTTCGAGCCTGAGCTCGTCGCCCGGTCGCACCGGCCGCGGCCAGCGCAGCTCGTCGCATCCCGCCCCGATGAGACCGCCCGCCACCTTGAGCTCGCTGTCGACCAGGAGGCGCATGGTCAGCGCTGCCGTATGCCAGCCGCTCGCCGCCAGACCGCCGAAAAATGTCTCGCGGGCCGTGGCATCGTCGAGATGAAAGGGCTGCGGATCGAACTCGCTCGCGAACGCCATCATGCGGTCTGCCTCGATCCGCTGCCGCCCCGAGCCATAGATCTGCCCGACCGCGAAATCCTCGAAATGGAGCGCCGTCATTCCTGTCCTGTGCGATCTTGACGGCTGTTGTTAGCCATCCTAATGGGTTCGTGAAAATATGCCTGGTGAGTGCCGTTTCCGCCTACGGTTGAGGACGAGTATAGAATCCATCGCACGAGGTTCAAGGACAACATTGACCAAGGGCGAACCCGCGACCGGCTCGGCATCGGCTTGGATCACCGAGCACTTCGAGACCCGAGATCCTGACGAGCTGTTGGCGTATCTCAATCGACATCGCGGCACTCTGACCCGCAAGATCACGCCTCTCGGCCGAACATCCGATTTCCGTTTGTGTCGCGATGATATTCACCTCGGCCGTGTTCGGCTTGCCCGATCCAGAAGCACTTCGGGCCGCTTTTACGTCGAAACCCTGCCCAGCTCGCTCCTGACCGTGTTCCTTTCGGAACGAGGTCAATTCCTTATGAGCGATCTGCAAGGTAGGACCCAGATAGTGAGCAACCGCGGCGACGCCGCCATCGCGGCAGGCGTCGGCGATGGCTTCTTCGAGTCCTCCATCACTGATACACGATCCCTCGTTCAGATTCCTCGGAGCGAGTTCCTGGAACAGTTTCACGCCTCGGGCGGGGTAAGCACAAACCGCGTGGACACCTGGGCTAAGGTGGATCTCTCCACGGTCGTCGGGAAGAACTTCCAGCGCGCCCTCAGTTTCATCTGGCACCAGCAGGCGCCGCGCAATGAACTGTTGCGGGCCGCCTATGACGAAATCCTTCTCCATGGTCTCGTCAGTCTGTTGGGTCCGCTGCTCTGCGGCGAACCGCCCCTGAAGCAGACCGACCCTGGTCCTGCCCATGTTCAGCGCGCCTGCGAGCTGATCCGCGCCCGCGTCGCCGAGCCGATCCGGATTGCCGAAATCGCCCGGGAGCTGGGGATCAGCCCGCGCCATCTGCAATCGGGCTTTCGCCGCCATCTCGGCATGACGCCGCATCGCTTCCTGCGCGACTGTCGCCTCGACGAGGCGCATCGCCTGCTGAGCGCCGCAGGTCCGGGTCACACCACGACCACCATCGCCTATGATTGCGGCTTCGGGCATCTGAGCGACTTCGCCCACGATTATCGCAGCCGCTTCGGCGAACCCCCCTCCGAGACCTTGCGCCGGGGGCGAGCCGCCTCATGACCGAGCCGGCATCGAGTTGGACGACCGAGCGGTTTGAGACCCGCGATCCCGACGAATACATTGAGTTTTCCAATCGACATTACGGCACCCTGACGCGCCAGGTCATACCTCTGGGTCGAAACGCCGACTTTCGTTTGCGTCGCAATGAAATGCACCTCGGGCGTGTTCGACTGGCCCGGTCCGTATGCACATCTGCGCGCTTTTACGGAGAAACCCTTCCCAGTTCGCTCTTGACCGTGTTCCTTTCGCAACATGGCCGCAGTCTCATAAGCGATGGCAAGTCTGAAATCGTGAGCAGCCGCGGCGACGCCGCAATCGCGCGGGGAGTTGGTCAAGGTTTTTTCGAGCCGTCTGCCGCCGGTTCGCGCTTCGTCGTCCAGATTCCTCGACGACAATTCCTGGAAGAGTTTCAGGCTTCCGGAGGAGCAAGGACAAAACCGGTCGACACCTGGGCCAGAGTCGATCTTTCGACCGAAGCCGGGAAAAGTTTTCGCCGTGCGGTTAATTTCGTCTGGCACCAGCAAGCGCCACCGAACGAACTGTTGCGGGCCGCCTATGACGAAATCCTTCTTCACGGGCTCGTCAGCCTGTTCGGTCCGCCGATGTTGGGCGAAGCGCCCGCAACGCCGCCCGATCCAGGATCCGCCCATGTCCGGCGCGCCTGCGAGCTGATCCGCGCCCGCGTCGCCGAGCCGATCCGAATTGCCGAAATCGCCCAGGAACTGGGGATCAGCGCGCGCCATCTGCAATCGGGCTTTCGCCGCCAACTCGGCATGACCCCGCATCGCTTCCTGCGCGACTGTCGCCTCGACGAGGCGCATCGCCTGCTGAGCGCCGCAAGCCCTGGTCACACCACGACCGCCATCGCCTATGCTTCGGCCATCTCAGCGAATTCGCCCACGACTATCGCAGCCGCTTCGGCGAAAGCCCGTCGGAGACGCTGCGCCGGTCCCGCAGCTAGTGGCGCGTTCGCGTCGGCGGGCAGAGCAGCTCGACAAAGCCGTTATCGAGCCGCTCGAGCATCCGCTTGCAGAAGAGATCGAGAGGGCCGACCGTCTGGCCTTCGAGCTCGCGATGGCGGATCTCGTCATTCTGCGCCCACAGCGCCACCTTCGCGATGGCCCAGAGCTCGGCCGGCGAGGCCGGGGTGGCGGACATCAGCTGATTGGCGATGGTGATGAGTTCCGGCGTGTACGCGCTCACCACTTCCTGAACGCCCTCGCCTTTGATCTCGATGTGACGCAGATCGGCCCGCAGACGCTCGAACTGGGAAGCGAGCTCCAGAATGTCCGACTGAGACGAGAGCTTGTCCATACTCATACGCATGCTTGAACGCATTACACACTGATCATGGCAATTGCAGCGCATGCCCGGTGCAAAGGCAACGCCGCGCCCCCGCCGGCATCGAAATTTATTTCTGTCATTGCAATCCAGTCACACCGAACGGCCTTGTGGCGACGCCGCAAGGGTCTGTCTTTGTTCCTCTTTCAGCCGACAAGGGAAGGTTGTAGGAGTCGGCGGTGGGCCAAGCTTTCGGGGGGGCGCTGGCATGCTGAGCAAGGCCGTCGACGACATCGTTGCCGAGTGGCAGCGGCTTGACGAGATCGGGCTGCCGCCCAAGGACCGCCGCTACCGGCCGAGCGATCTGCCCAAGGCTGCTGCCGCCTATGCGCTGGCCGGCATTCAGCGATATGCCAAGGACGGATGGCCGGAGCTGTTCTGGCC
>DATAOT010000148.1:0-10914 GCA_036265615.1 Aestuariivirgaceae bacterium | reverse complement strand
GCTCGACATCCTGTTCGTCGCGGCCCTCAACTTCCGCATGCTCCGCGATCTTGCGACGCTCTATGGCGGCCGGCCGGGCTTCATCGGGACGTTGCGGCTGGCACGGATGGTGCTGAGCCATCTCGCCGTGACCGGCGGGCTGGCGCTCACCGACAACATCGTCCAGCATGTCCTCGGCCGCGGTCTCCTCGGACGGCTGTCGGCACGGTTCGGCGAAGGTGCGGTCAACGGCATCATGACGGCGCGCATCGGCCTTGCCGCCCTCGACATCTGCCGGCCGCTGCCGTTCATCACCCGGCCGAAGCCGGGGCTTGCCGAATTTCTCCAGCAGGTCGGGGATTTTTCGACCGAACGCGGGCAGAAAGAGGCAAGAGGCAATAGGCAATAGGCAATGGGCGGTGCTCTTCCCTACTGCCTACTGCCTACTGCCTATTGCCTCGCCTAATCGATGTCGCCGACATCGGCGACCGCGGCGTCGCCATGCACCCGATGCGCCAGACTTGCCGCCATGAAGTCGTCGAGGTCGCCGTCGAGCACCGCGGACGGGTTGGTGCTCGTCACCCCGGTCCTGAGATCCTTCACCAGCTGATAGGGTTGAAGGACGTAGGAGCGGATCTGGTGGCCCCAGCCGATGTCGCTTTTGCCAGCGTTGGCGGCATCGATCTTTTCCTGACGCTTCTGCAGCTCGAGCTCATAGAGCCTTGCCTTGAGCATGTTCCAGGCAGTGGCCCGGTTCTTGTGCTGCGAGCGCTCGTTCTGGCAGGACACCACGATGCCGGTCGGGAGATGGGTGATGCGCACGGCCGAATCGGTGGTGTTGACGTGCTGGCCGCCGGCGCCGGAAGCACGGTAGGTGTCGATCCGGCAATCCGATTCGTTCACCTCGACATCGATGGTGTCGTCGACCATCGGGAACACCCAGACGCTGGCAAAGGAGGTGTGGCGCCGGGCATTGGCGTCATAGGGCGAAATGCGCACCAGCCGGTGCACACCGGATTCGGTCTTGAGCCAACCATAGGCGCTGTTGCCCTTGACGAGAATGGTGGCGGATTTGATGCCGGCTTCCTCACCGCCATGCTCCTCGATGAACTCGACCTTGTAGCGATGCGCTTCCGCCCAGCGCACATACATGCGCAGCAGCATGCTGGCCCAGTCCTGGCTCTCCGTGCCGCCGGCCCCGGCATGGATCTCGACGTAGCAGTCATTGGCATCGGCCTCGCCCGACAGCAGCGTCTGCAGCTCCTGCTTCGCCACTTCCGGCCGCATCGCCTGCAGCACCGCCTCGGCATCGGCGACGATCCCCTGATCGCCCTCGAGCTCGCCGAGCTCGATCAGCTCGACATTCTCGTCGATCGAGCGCTCGAGCCGCAGCACCATGGCGATCTGCTGGTCGAGCTCCTGCCGGCGGCGCATCACGTCCTGAGCGCGGCCCGGGTCGTTCCACAGCGCCGGATCCTCGGACTGGGAGTTGAGCTCCGCCAGCTGCTTCAGCGCGTTGTCCCAGTCAAAGATGCCTCCTCAGCAGTCCGAGCGACTGCTTCATCTCTTCGACCAGGTTGCTGATTTCGGTGCGCATGGTGGTGATGTGGGATGGTGGTGACGAGCGTCAATAGAGACCACCGGTCCCGGTCGTCAAGCCACCTTCGATGATCGAGGCATTGCCGCTGCCGTCGCCGACACCGATCACCACCGTGTCCTGCGGCGGACCCTCGCCCGGCTTGAACGCCTCCAGGATGACGTTGGGATCGCCATAGGCGGCGCGCTGACCGGTCTGGGGATCGATCGGGATGAGCTGGATGCCGGCGGGCACGCGGAACGGGGTCGCCGGCTTGTCGCGGAGCGCATTGCGCATGAAGGCGGCAGCAATCGGCGCCGCGAGCTCGCCGCCGGTGGCGTGCTCGCCCATCGGCCGCGGCTTGTCGAAGCCGACATAGACCCCGACGGTCAGGTCCGGCGTATAGCCGATGAACCAGGCGTCCTTCTCTTCGTTGGATGTGCCTGTCTTGCCGGCCACCGGCTTGCCGACCACCTTCAGGGCCTGGCCGGTGCCGCGCTGCACCACTCCCTCGAGCATCGAGGTGATCTGGTAGGCGGTGTAGGGATTGATGACCTCCTCGCGCTGGTCGATGAATTCCGGCTCCGGCTGGTCGGTCCAGGACTGGGCATTGCAGCCGGTGCATTCGCGCTTGTCGTGACGGAAGATGGTGCGGCCATAACGATCCTGCACGCGGTCGATCAGCGTCGGCACGATCTTCTTGCCGCCATTGGCCAGCATCGAATAGCCGGTGGTGATCTTGAGCAGCGAGGTGACGCCGGCGCCGAGCGACATGGCCGGCATCGGCGGGAGGTGGTCGTAGATGCCGAGCCGCTCGACGAGGGCGCAGAATTTCTCCATGCCGAGATCATGCGCGAGCCTCACCGTCATGGCGTTGCGCGACTTCTCGATGCCGAGCCGGAGCGTCGAGGGCCCGTAGAATTTCTTGGTGAAGTTCTCGGGCTTCCAGATCTCGCCGTTCTCCATGCGGATCTCGACCGGAGCATCCATGACGACCGAGGACGGCGTATAACCGTTGTCGAGCGCCGCCGCATAGACGAAAGGCTTGATCGACGAGCCCGGCTGGCGCAGCGCCTGGACGGCGCGGTTGAACTGGCTCTGGGCGTAGGAGAAACCGCCGACCAGCGCCAGCACGCGGCCGGTGTGCGGGTCCATGGCAACGATCGCGCCGTCAACCTGCGGCATCTGGACGAGGTGATAATTGGCCTTGCCTTCGGTCGCGGGCGCGACATAGACCACATCGCCCGGCGCCAGAACGTCGGAAGCCTTCTTGACCTCGGGACCCATCCTGCCGGACTCGCCAGCAGCCTTGCGGGCCCATTTGAGGAGCTTGAGCGGGATCGTGCCGTTTTCCTGACCGGGAAGCCCGATGGTCGCCTCGCTCGCCGAGACGTCGAGCACCATTGCGAGCCGCCACGGGTTGACGTCGGCGGGCACCGGCATGGCCGAGAGCTCCTTCGCCCAGTCGCCCTGCGGGTCGAGCCGGGTGACCGGGCCGCGGAAGCCGAGGCTGCGGTCGAATTTCTGCAGGCCGGCGGCCAATGCGACCCGCGCCATGATCTGGAGGCTCGGATCGAGCGTGGTGCGGACGGAATAGCCTTCGGAGTACAGCTTGTCCTCGCCATAGAGGTCGGTGAGCTCGCGGCGCACCTCCTCGGTGAAGGATTCGGCGGCAAAGGACTGGGGACCGACCGGCCGGGCGGTGACGACGAGGGGCTTCGCCACCGCGTCGTCGTGCTCGTCCTTGGTGATGTAGCCGTTCTCGGCCATGCGATCGAGCACCCAGTTGCGCCGCTCGACGGCACGCTCGCGGTTCTTCACCGGATTGTAGTTGGCCGGCGCCTTGGGCAGCGCCGCGAGATAGGCCATCTCGGCAAGATCGAGCTCGCTCAGCGACTTGCCGAAATAATTGAGGGCGGCGGCGGCAACGCCGTAGGAGCCATTACCGAGGAAGATCTGGTTCAGATAGAGATCGAGGATCTGCTCCTTGGAGAAGGCGCGCTCGAGCCTGAGCGCCAGCAGCGCCTCCTTGATCTTGCGATCGAAGGTGCGCTCCGAGGTGAGGAGGAAGTTCTTGGTCACCTGCTGGGTGATGGTGGATGCGCCGATGAAGCGGCGGTTGCTGCCGCCGATCACCCCCTGGACATTCTGCATGAGGGCTCGGGCGATCCCCGCCCAGTCGACACCCGAATGCTGGTAGAAGTTCTTGTCCTCGGCCGAGAGGAAAGCCTGGATCAGCCGCTCGGGCATCGCCGAGACCGGCACGAAGACCCGCCGCTCGCGGGCGAACTCCTCGAGGAGCGAGCCGTCGCCGGCGTGGACCCTGGTCATCACCGCAGGCTTGTAATCGGCGAGGTTCTTGTAGTCCGGCAAGCTGCCGGCGGCCTGCCAGATCAGAAAGCCGCCAGCACCGGCGAGCACGAGAATCGCCACGCAACCGAAGGTAAACAGGACACCAAGGAATCTGATGAACACGTTTCGCCGGCGGCGCATCTCGCCCCTCGCATCAAGAGCCGCTCGAGCAACCCTGACCCTCGTGAACAGCGCTCAAAGCGAACCGTCAAGATTCGCGCCCCTCGCGCCGTTCGAATCGGCTATCGCCTGAATGTGGCTATTGGGCGGCGAGCCCCCGTCCGGGCGTGGAAAGCCGCCTCACGTCATTTTGCCGCGCTCTCGGTCGCTGCCGTGTCGCGCTGACCGAAATAGGCATTGACGGCACCGAGCATGGCGTCGGCCATCCTGCGCCGCCAGTCGGACGAGGCGAGAAGCCTTTCGTCGGCGTGATTCGAGAGATAGCCGAGTTCGAGCAGAACCGAGGGCACGTCCGGCGCCTTGAGGACGCGGAAACCCGCCGAGCGGTGGGGATGGCCGGTCATCAGCGTCACCGGCGTGAGCTGGCGCACGAGGCGACGGGCGAGAAAGACCGAGCTGTTTTTCGTCTCGCGCTGTGTCAGGTCGATCAGGATGCCGGCGATCTGCTCGCTGTCCTCGGCATGCGCCACGCCGGCCAGGATGTCGACGCCGTTCTCCTTCTCGGCCAGCGCCTGCGCCTCGGCATCGGAGGCTTTCTCGGAGAGCGTGTAGACGGTTGCGCCACGCACCGTCGGCCCGCGCAGCGCGTCGGCATGGATGGCGATCATCAGATCGGCATGATGCTGGCGGGCGAAGCGGACCCGATCGGCGAGCGAGACGAAGGTGTCGCTGTCGCGCGTCATGAACACGCTGTAGCGCCGGGTTGCCTCGAGACGTTCCTTCACCACCCGGGCGAAGGCCAGCACCACGTCCTTCTCGAGGGTTCCCGCCCTGCTCGAGGCGCCGGGATCGAGGCCGCCATGGCCGGGATCGAGGACGACTACCTTCCGCCCGGGTTGGCGCGGAACATCGTCGCCCTTGTCCGGCTCGTCGGCCAGCACCTGCGGCGCATCATCGGCCGGCGCCGCCTCGCCTTGCGGCTTCGGCCTGGGCCGCGGCACCGAGCTGTCGTTGAGGCGGGCGAAGGTCGCCCGATCGGTGGCGACCAGGTCGACCACCATGCGTGCCGGCTGGCCGGCGCGGGGATCGATCAGGAACGACTTCTGGATCAGCGCCGGCCCGGCCAGATCCATGACGATTCGCGCCCGCCTTTCGCCGATGCGGCCATAGCGATACGCCTTGACGAGGCCCCGGCCGGCGGCGCCGATCCCCGGCGGCAGCCGGAAATTCATCCCGGGCAGGTCGACCACGGCTCGGAACGGGTCTGCGAGGATGTAGACATTGAAGTCGACCGACTGGTTCAGATCGGCGATGAAGCGGGTTCGCATCTGGTCGCCGGCAACCCGCGCCGCGATCACGGCCGGCGCCGGGACCGGGCGGGCCGCTCGGGCCAGCACGGGCGAATGGGCGGCGAGGGCCGCCACCATTGCGAGCAGGCTCAAGAGAAACAGCGTCCCTGGTACCCGTTTCCGCACCTGAACCGCCCTGCCCCGCTGCGCTCCCCCCGATTCGGGCAGAAACAAGCCCGGAGCAGAAAGGTAAGGGCTCCATGGTTAACTCATGGTTGATAGTGGCGGAGAGCGTCGGAGTATGGCTTGCAAAGGTGGATCGGAGTGCATAAAAGCTCGTGGTTACACCATCGCGCCTCGGGGCCGCATCGCCCATAGAGTGCGCGGGTGACGAATTCCGCGCCGGTTTGGGGTCCGGGCACGATGTCCCCCCGCCGGCCGCGACGACAGATGGCATCCCGGGACGGCGGTGCACTCTGATTAAGAACCGTCCGGAGCAGCGCTTCGGACATTAGGAAAGAGCGGCTAGGCCATGCCATCGCTGATCAACGCTCGCTCCGCCCTGGCTGGGCGGCAGCGTTCCGCCAGAAGGCGGCGCAGCGTCGTTGCGTGGGCCTACCATTATCGCGCACCCGCCAACGCCACCGGAGGCAGTGAGCCCGGACAGCGGCCGGCCGGAACGTCGTTGCTGCGGTGCGCCAAGGACAGGCCAATATGGGCTCAAGAATGCTTATCGACGCCGCGCATGCCGAGGAAACCCGGGTCGTGGTGGTGCGCGGCAACCGAATCGAGGAATTCGACTACGAAAGCGCTCAGCGCAAGCAACTGAAGGGCAACATCTATCTCGCCAAGGTGACGCGGGTCGAACCGTCGCTCCAGGCAGCCTTCGTCGACTATGGCGGCAACCGCCACGGCTTTCTCGCCTTTTCGGAAATCCATCCCGACTATTACCAGATTCCTGTCGCCGACCGGCAGGCGTTGTTGCGCGAGGAGGCCGACGAGGCCCGCCACAGCGCCGAGGAGGAAGCGGCGGCTGCCGACGGCGAGGAAGAGCGGGCCGGCGAGCCTGCCGAGAAGCCTGGCGAGGTCGAGGTCGCAACCATCCCGGCTAGGCCCGAGGAACCCGCCGAGAGCGAGGATGAAGCCCCGATCCATCCGGTCAGCGAAGGCGTCGAGGCGGTCGAGGAGCCGGCCGAGATGCGCACCGTCGAATCGGTGGGTTCCGAGGATGCGCTCGAAGAGGTGCCGCAGCGGCGCCGGCCGATGCGCCGGGCCTACAAGATCCAGGAGGTGATCAAGCGGCGCCAAGTGCTGCTCGTTCAGGTCGTGAAGGAGGAGCGGGGCAACAAAGGGGCAGCACTCACCACCTATCTGTCGCTCGCCGGCCGTTATTGCGTGCTGATGCCCAACACCGCCCGGGGCGGCGGCATCTCGCGCAAGATCACGGACTCGACCGACCGCCGCCGCCTCAAGGAGGTGGCCCGCGACATCGAGGTGCCAGAAGGGATGGGCCTCATCGTGCGCACCGCCGGGGCGCAGCGCACGAAGGCCGAAATCAAGCGCGACTTCGATTATCTGATCCGGCTTTGGGAGAACGTCCGCGACCTCACATTGGAATCGGTGGCACCGAGCCTCGTCTACGAGGAAGGAAGCCTGATCAAGCGGTCGATCCGCGACCTTTACACCAAGGATGTCGACGAGGTGCTCGTCGAAGGCGAGGAGGGCTATCGCGAGGCCAAGGACTTCATGAAGATGCTCATGCCGAGCCATGCGCGCAACGTGAAGTCCTACAAGGACACCCGGCCGCTGTTCTCGCGCTTCCAGATGGAAAGCCAGCTCGATTCGCTGTTTTCGCCGGCGGTGACCCTGCCCTCGGGCGGCTATCTCGTGATCAATCAGACCGAGGCGCTGGTGTCGATCGACATCAATTCGGGCAAGGCCACCCGCGAGCACAATATCGAGGACACGGCGCTGAAGACCAATCTCGAGGCGGCGGACGAGATTGCCCGCCAGCTCAGGCTGCGCGACCTCGCCGGGCTCATCGTGATCGACTTCATCGACATGGAGGAGCAGCGCAACAACCGTTCGGTCGAGCGCCGTCTCAAGGAAGCGCTGAAGAACGACCGGGCGCGGATCCAGGTCGGCCGCATCAGCCATTTCGGCCTGCTCGAAATGTCCCGCCAGCGGCTGCGCCAGGGCATGGTCGAGGGGTCGACCAAGCCGTGCCCGCATTGCGAAGGGCGCGGCGTGGTGCGGTCGGTTGCAAGCTGCGCGCTGTCGGTGCTGCGCGGCATCGAGGATTATCTCTTGTCGCGCAAGCCCGAAAACCTGACGGTCAAGTGCCACCCCGACGTGGCCGTCTATATTTTCAACGAGAAGCGCGACAATCTGCTGGTGCTCGAGGCCACCTACGGCATCTCGATCTTCATCGTCCCCTCGCCCGATATCCGGACTGCCGAGAGCGTGATCGAGCGGGCGGGCGAGCGAACCGTCTCCACGCGCCGTCTCCAGGCCGTCCGGATGGACACACCGCTGATCGACCAGCCGGCAGAGGAAGCGGCCACGGCCGAGGAGGAAGCGAGCGAGGAAGACGCCGCCGAGCCGGAGGGCGAGGCTGCCGAGAGCGAAGCGCAAGGCGACGGCGACGGCGATGCCGAGGAGCGGCGGAGGCGCCGGCGACGACGGCGCGGGCGGCGCGGCGGCCGCCGGGCGCGCGAGCGCGGCGAGGGCGAATCCGTCGGCGAGGGCACGGAAGAGACCGAGGTGGTCGAAGCCGAGGGCGAGAGCACTGCCGGCGATGGCGAGGAGCCGGCCGAGGAACCGGCACCGGAGATTGCAGAGGTGCGGCAGCCGCGGCGCCGTCAGCGCGGCGATGGTCGTGGCCGCCAGCGCCGGGCGGCAGAGATGCGCGAACCGACGCAAGAGAAGGCAGCAAACGCGGCTGAGCCATTGGCGCCTGAGGCGGTGCCCGAGCCGGAGGCGGCAGCACCGCAGCCTGACGAGACGCCCGCCCCCGCCGAGGAGGAAGCACCGGCAGGCCGCGCAACCCATGAGCGCCAGATCGACGAGGTCGAGCGGCAGCAGGAGCAGGAACAGGAACCGGAGCTGGCGAAGCGCTGGAACCCGCCGCAGCAGACGGTGGTGGTGTCCGGTCCGCCGAAGGCCGGCTGGTGGCGAAGATGAGGCAGCAGCCCCCCAATTTCCCTTCTCCCCGCGAAGTGGGGAGAAGGTGGCCCGGAGGGGCGGATGAGCGGCATATCTGGCGAGCTCAATCACGCCTCACCCAGTGCTCCGCTCCCCCTACGCCCTCTTCCCGCTATTGCGGGGCGAGGGGAAAGTAGCGTCGCCCACTGCCTGTTCAGGATTCGCCGGGATTCCTCAGTGTCGCCGCAATTAGCGGCGACAGAGGCTCGGTCACCCATGGACATGAAGCCCGGCAATCTCCTGAGAAAACTGATGGCGGGAGCCGCAGCTCTGACCATCATGCTCCAGGCTTCGGTGATCCCGGCGCGGGCGGACGACGAGCCCGCCTTCATCCGCGACGCCGAGATCGAGGGGCTGATGCGGATCTACACCCGCGACATCTTCAGGGTGGCCGGCCTTAACCCGGGGGCGGTCCATGTCTATCTCATCAACAATTCGAGCATCAACGCCTTCGTCGCCGAGGGGCAGCGCATCTTCATCCATACCGGCCTGCTCGAGCAGGCGAAGACGCCGAACGAGGTCATCGGCGTGCTGGCGCATGAGACGGGGCATATTGCCGGCGGCCATCTCGCCCGCAGGGACAACGCGCTGGCCAAGGCCAGCAACATGGCGATCGCCTCGGCGCTGCTCGGCGCCGCCGCCATCGTCGGCGCCGCCATGACCGGAAACGGCTCGGCAACGCAGGCCGGCCAGGCCATGATCATGGGCGGCCAGAGCATGGCGCAGCGCAGCGTGCTTGCCTATGCCCGGGCCCAGGAGGCCTCGGCCGACCAGGCGGCGGCCACCTTCCTGGAGAAGACCGGCCAGTCGGGCAAGGGCATGCTCGACCTGTTCCAGACGCTGGCCAACCAGAGCATCGCCTCGACGCGCTATGTCAGCCCCTATGTGCTGACCCATCCGATGCCGCTCGACCGCATCGCCACCCTCGAGCAGATCCTGAAGACGAGCCCCTATTACGACAAGCCCGATCCCCCTGCCCTGGTGCTCCGCCACAAGCTCATGCAGGCCAAGCTGTTCGGGTTCCTGAACCCGGCCCAGCTGGTCTACCAGAAATATCCGACGAGCGACCGGTCGCTGCCGGCCCGCTATGCCCGGGCGATCGCCGCCTTCCGCATCGGCGATCTCCCGAATGCGATGCCGGAGATCGACAGCCTGATCGCCGAGGTGCCGAAGGACCCGTATTTCTGGGAATTGAAGGGCCAGGCGCTGCTCGAAGGCGGCCGCCCGACCGAGGCGATCGCTCCGCTCAGACAGGCCGTGCAACTCCTGCCCAACAATGGCCTGCTCAACCTGCTGCTGGCCCAGGCGCTGGTCGGAACCGAGCGGCCGGACGACGCCAAGGCGGCGCTTACGGTCCTCAAAGTGGTGCAGCGGGCTGAGCCGGCCATGTCGCGGGTCCACATCCTGCGAGCGCAGGCGCAGGCGCGGCTTGGCAATTTCGCTCTGGCGGAGCTGTCGACAGCAGAAGCTGCAGCGATGAAGGGCGACAAGAAGCTTGCCACCGAGAAGGCCCAGCGGGCGCTCAAGTCCTTCCCCGAAGGCAGCCCGGAGTGGTTGAAAGCTAACGACATTTTGAACTACACCAAGAAAGACCGATAGAGACCGCCGGACAAAAGCGGTATGAAGCCTGCGATCTGGCGATTGGAGACAGCGAGACATGGTGAAGCTTCGTGCGATAGTTTGCGCTGGCGCGCTCGGCCTCGGACTGCTGACGGCGGCCGGCTCACTGGCGGCTTTGGCCGCCGCCGATACGGGCCTCACCGAAGAGCAGTTCGGCACCATGGTGCGGAACTATCTCCTCAAGCATCCCGAGGTGCTGCGCGAGACCATCGAAGCCCTCGACAAGAAGGAGAAGGCGGCCGAGACGCAGGCCTCGGTGGAGGTGATCAGCACCCGCGCCAAGGAGATCTTCCGGTCGAGCGACGACCATGTCGCCGGCAATCCGGCAGGAAAGATCAGCGTCGTCGAGTTCTTCGACTACAATTGCGGCTATTGCCGCCACTCGCTTCCCGATGTCCTCAAGCTGATCGATTCCGACCGGGACGTTCGGCTTGTCATCAAGGAATTTCCCATTCTCGGGCCGGGTTCGGTGACCGCGGCCAAGGCCGCCATAGCGGCGCGCCATCAAAACAAATACTGGAACTTCCACCTGGCGCTGATGCGCACGCCCGGCACGGTGGACGATGCCAAGGTCTTCGAGGTGGCCAAGTCGATCGGCCTCGACATCGGCAAGCTCAAGAGCGACATGGAAAATCCGGAGGTGGCGAGGATTCTCGCCCAGAACCACGCCATGGCCCAGGCGCTCGGGATTCAGGGCACGCCCGCCTTCATCATCGACCAGACCCTGATTCCGGGGGCGCCTGGCTATGACGGGCTTTCCAGCGCGGTGGCGGC
>DATAOT010000147.1:0-9847 GCA_036265615.1 Aestuariivirgaceae bacterium | reverse complement strand
CCAAGGCTGGTGTCGGCGCTCTGTCGCGATCGCTCGCCATGCAGCTCGCCGGCGATGGCATCCGCTCCAACGCCATCTATCCCGGCCCGACGCTTACCCCGATGCAGGATCGCTGGAACACCGAGGAGAAGATCGCTGCCGTCGCGCGCTGGGTGCCGCTTGGCCGGGTGGCGAGCCCCGTGGAGCTGGCCAATCCGGCACTCTTCCTCCTGTCCGATGCCGCATCCTACATCACCGGCATCGATCTCGTCGTCGATGGCGGCGTGCTCCTCAAATCGTGACGGCCTGTGCTGTTTGAGACAGTCCGCCCGGCCAATTCGGGTCACCCTTGGTCCATCCTCGATTCGGGAGACCCTTGTGGACCGCTGCTTGCACCCTTTCCCCTCGTTCGTATCATACGTTTCCTCCGATATTGCCGCCGTAGCACCGCCGGCACGACCAGCCGAACCCGGTCCGTATGATGCCCTGCTCTCCGCTCTCGCCACCCTGCCGGCGATCGACACCCTGCCGACGCCCGAATTCGACCGGGCGGAGGAGCCTGGAATCACCCCGCTCATGCGTGCGGCGGCGAACGGGGACTACGTCGCTGTTGAGCTCCACAAGGCTGGGGGCGACCTTGCGCGCAGGAATCACCAAGGCCGCTCCGCCTTGACGATGGTCCTTGGGAAGCTTCGACGCTGCAGCGATAACGAAGATAGGGTCCGCTACATCCTGACCTTGAAAGCTCTGCTGACGCAGTTCCAGGGCATGCTAGAAGTCGGTGGGGAAAAAGGGCAGAGAGCGCGTGCGATCCTCAAGGAGGCCCGCGTGGAGGCCCGCCGCCACGACCAGGCGGAGCAGTGGATGATCGTCGCGATCCTGAGTCCTGATAAGAAAGGAAGTTGATCAATGACGCTGTCACGCCGGGCCTTTCTCAGCGGCACTGCCGGCCTCGTCCTGGCCGGCACCCTTCCCTCGAATGGCGGTGCCGCCGATGGCAGGAAAACCCTGCGGCTGGCGAGCCGGCAGGTCGAGATCGCAGGGAAGGCAGCGACGCGCTATGGCATCAGCGACTCTGCGGGCTCCTTCGGCCTCACGCTCGATGAGGGCGACATGTTCGATGTCCGCCTCGAGAACGGGCTTGGCGCGCCGTCCGCCATCCATTGGCACGGGCTGACATGCCCCTGGCGGCAGGACGGCGTGCCGTATGTTTCGCAGCCGCCGATCGCTCCCGGCGGGCGCCAGGATTATAAATTCCCGGCCACGCCGTCGGGCACGCGCTTCATGCATTCCCATTTCGGGCTGCAGGAACAGGACCTCCTTGCCGCGCCGCTCATCATCCGCGAGGCAAGCCTCAAGGGCCGGGACCTGCAGGAGATCGTGGTCCTGCTCGGGGATTTCTCCTGGAAGCCCCCGCAGGAGATCTTCGAGGGGCTGCGCAAGCCGGCCGGCGGCATGGCGGCGATGCATATGGACCGTGGTGGTCCGGACCTCAACGATGTCGACTACGACGCCTATCTCGCCAATGACCGCACGCTCGACGATCCGGCCGTCATCGCCGTCGAGCGTGGCGGCCGGATCCGGCTGCGCCTCATCAACGGCGGCTCCTCGACCAATTTCACCATCGATCTCGGATCGCTCACGGGTTCGCTTGTCGCCGTGGACGGCAACCCGGTCCTTCCCTTGAATGGCAGTCGGTTTCCGCTCGGCATCGCCCAGCGCGCCGATATCGAGTTCACGCTGCCGGGCGGCGGCCAGGCCGTGCCGGTGCTGGCGCTTGGCGAGGGCACGCCGATGCGGACCGGCATTATCCTCAAGCCTCCCGCAGCCTCGGTGAGCAGGATCTCCCCCAAGGCTGAAACGGCAGGTCCCGTCATCGGGCTCGAGCAGGAACGCATGCTGAAGGCAGCCGTGGCGCTGCCCGAGCGCGCGGTCGACCGCTCCATTCCCGTTGCCCTCGACGGCACCATGATGGGCTATCGCTGGAGCATGCCCATCGACGGCATGGGCGGCTTGCCGGCGACGGTCGCTCAGGGCGAGCGGATCGAGCTCGTGTTCCGCAATCTTACGCCGATGTCGCACCCGATGCATCTGCACGGGCACGTCTTCCAGGTCACCGAGATCAACGGCACGACGCTGAAGGGAGCGCTGCGCGACACGATCATGGTGCCGCCGGAAGCGACCGTGAAGGTGGTGTTCGACGCCGACAATCCCGGCCTCTGGGCCTTCCACTGCCACAATCTCTACCACATGGCGGCAGGCATGTTCTCGACCCTGGTCTATCTCGGATTTTCGTGATTTGGGGCGTTCCGAGACCTTGATCGCTGCCTTCTTTCAACTATAACGTGTGCATGCGGCCCATCGCTGCCTCTTGTAGGAGAAAGGCTTCGCGACCATTGTCGTTCGGGATGACTGATGTTGGACGAGGTTACGAGCGGGTTGCGGGGCCCGATGAGGTCACGATCTACCGCGAAGCCACCGTCGCGATTCGTGGTATCCGCGACCAGATCGCCATGCAAAACCGGATCTTTGCGATGTGCGTGGTCATCGCCATTGGTTGTTTCGGTTATCTCTTCACGACGACCACCCAAACGGTGACCACGGTGGCGCGCATGGAGGAGCGACTCGATGCGATGGACAAGCGGCTGGACGGCATGGACAAGCGGCTGGACGGGATCGACACGCGCCTCGACCGGATCGACGCGCGCCTCGACGCGCTGACTGCGGCGATCGAGCGCCTGCTGGCAAGTCAGAAGCAAGGCGCATTTCAATAACCAAGCCGGCGCCGAGACCTGCGAAGCAACAGTCAAGAGATGACTATCCGTTATGCGTGCACTATCGCAAAAGATGTTCGACTGTTGCAAAAACCGCGCATTTCATTAACGCGTTATTTGTTACCTTGAGAGCCTGGGACGGTCGGTATCGAGCGGTCATTGCCATGGGGATCTTTGCCAAATCGGAACTCTTCATTGCCGGATGTGCGCTAGCGCTGTGCATCGCCATTCCGGAGGCATCGGCGGCGTCGCGCTTCTGGCCCTTTGACGGGCTTTTCGGCAGCCTGGGCTCCGCCGAGCAGCCGGCCTCGCGCGACCGGCGCCACGTCCGGGCGCGGCCCAGGAGCGCGGCCCAGCAGGTCGCCACGGTGGAACCGGAGAATGCCGTCGATTGCGAGAAGGCGCAGCTCATCGTTGCCGATTACGGGTTCAAGGACATCAAGGCCGAGAGCTGCTCCGGCGAGACGCTGGGCTTCAGCGCCACCCGCGACGGCAAGCCGTTCTCGATCAGGATTCTCGCCGCCGATGGCGAGTTTGCCGAAGTGAAGCGGCTGCAATAACCGAGCGGCGGCCCGGAAGCCGCGTCATGGCACTGGATATCGACCGCCTGCGCGCCGAGACGCCAGGGGTCGCCACCCGCATTCATTTCAACAATGCGGGCGCGGCACTGATGCCCGCGCCGGTTCTCGAGGTGATGCTCGAGCATCTGCGGCGTGAGGCGGAGATCGGCGGCTATGAGGCTGCCGATGAGGCGCAAGCCCGCCTTGAGCGCGTCTATGACAGTGTCGCCCGCCTGCTCGGTGCCGCAGCCGACGAGATCGCGCTGACCCTCAACGCCACGGTCGCCTGGCAGATGGCTTTCTACAGCCTGCCGTTCCGCCCCGGCGACCGAATCCTCACCGCCCGCGCCGAATATGCCGCCAATTATGTCGCCTTCCTGCAGATGGCGAAACGCACCGGCGCCGTGATCGAGATCATTCCGGACGATCGCGACGGCGTACTCGACCCGGCGGCCCTCGAGCGCATGATCGACAAGCGCGCCCGCCTGATCGCCATGACCTGGGTCCCGACCAATGGCGGTCTTGTCAATCCCGCCGCCGCGGTCGGCCGCATCGCTCGCGCCCACGCGATTCCCTATCTGCTCGATGCCTGTCAGGCGGTCGGCCAGATGCCGGTCGATGTCGATGAACTCGGCTGCGACATGCTCTCCGCTCCGGGCCGCAAATTCCTCCGCGGTCCGCGCGGCACCGGCTTTCTCTACATCCGCCGCCGCCTTCTGCAGCAGCTCGAGCCGCCGATGATCGATCATTTCGGCGCACCATGGGTCGCCCCCGATTGCTATGCGCTCAGGCCCGATGCCCGGCGCTTCGAGACCTGGGAGAACGATTATGCAGCGCGGCTCGGCCTTGGCAGGGCCGTCGATTATGCGCTGAGCCTCGGCATCCATGAAATCAGTCAATGCTGCCGGGCGCTGGCAGGTACCCTGCGCGCGGGATTGACGGCCATCCCCGGCGTGACCGTTCATGATCTCGGCCCGGATCCGGCGGCGATCGTGACCTTTTCGGTGCGCGGGATGTCGGCGGACGAGGTCAAGCTGCATCTCGCCAGAGCCCGGGTGAATGTCACGACATCCGATCCGGCGAGCACCCTGCTCGATGCTCGGGCCCGCTCTCTGCCAGTGATCGTGCGCGCCTCGCCCCATTACTACAATACGGCGGAGGAGGTGGATCAGCTGACGACATTGGTGGCTCGGCTCGCCTCGAGCAGCGCATCGCAGTGCTGAGCGCGCACTGCGACGCGCTCGGCCAGCCGCCCGATCACCGGGTGATCGAGGCCGGCCGCTGCGAGCTCGCGGCGCAGGTCGTTGGCATGATCGGGCAGGGTCGCGGCGAGAGAGCTGAGGCGCTCTTCGCCGCCCGGCCTCATTGCCGGACGGATCCGCGCCGGTTCGTTTTCATAGGGGAGCATGCTCCAAAGATCATAGAGCGGCGCGAGTGCCGCCCTGCCGCCGCTTTCGATCATCAGTGCATAATTTTTGGCATGGGCATCCACATTGCCGATCAGCCAGTTGAAGGCGAGGGCATCGGTGAAGCGCGCGACGTCGCGCTCCGGCTGCTGCGAGACCGTCTGGAGGAGGCGCGTGATGGCTGAAGCCTCCGGCCCGCCCTGGCTCTGATATTTCCAGCTCGGCATCAAGCCCAACGCCTGGCAGAGATCCTCCTGGTGAAGCCGCCGGACGGACCCGCCCTGGACCTGCCGGTCAAAGCGCGTGACAACGAGCGCCGTCTCGTCCTCGAACTGCCGGACCTCCGACCGGGCTGCTGGAAGACCGATCCGTGCCGCCAGTGCGAGGCAGAAATGCTCGTTCTCGGCATGGCCTTCGCGATCAGCGTTTGGCAGCTTCAGAATGTGGGTGGTGGGGATCCTCCCGCTTGGCACGCCGAACCGGTCGCCGTCGCCGAAGAGCGCCGTCTTGGGCTGCGCCCCGGCCAGCGTGAACCAGCTTGCGTCTTGCGGCAGTCGCGCCGCCGCGGGATCCCGGCGCAACGCCTTGAGGCGCGTCGCCATGGCCGCAGCGTCAAGCCACGTGATCTCCGTCTGGTCGCCGCCATTCAGGCTCTGCGGCGAAAGGAAGCGGATGGCACCGGCGCAATCCATCCCGACATGCCGAACGAGGGCGAAGGCATCCTTGTCCCGGACGCCGAACTGCTGCGCCCATTGCTGCTGGATCTCCGCCGAATCGGGAAGAAGGTTCCACAGGAAGGCTTCGATCGCGGCATGACCGTGCTGGACTGTGACCCAAGGCATGGACAGGGATAATGGAAACCCATGCGCATCCGCGCGCCAGCCTTCCTCGTAGATGAATGAGAGCCGCCCGGCGCTGTCGCACAGCACTCGGCCGACAAGGCGGTCCTCATGAAGGGCGATCAGTTGCTCGCTCATCGGACGGATCCTACCATGCTGGGCAGCTGCCGATCGCTGTTCGCCGCCCGCCGGAAGAGGAAAGGCTTGCACCGTGGCCAAAGAAGCCGATGCGCTCGTCCTCACCGTCGACGACCGGGAGGTCGTCGTCACCCATCCCGACAAGCCCTATTTCACCCAGCAGGTGAAGCTCTCGAAGCTTGACATCGTGCGCTATTTCCTGGCGGTGGCGCCAGGCGCGCTCGCCGGCATCCGCGACCGGCCGGTCGTTCTCAAGCGCTTTGTCGATGGTGCCGAAGGCGAACCCTTCTATCAGAAGCGCGCCCCGGCCAAGCGGCCCGGCTGGCTGCGCACCGTGACCCTCTCCTTCCCCTCCGGCCGTACCGCCGAGGAGGTCGTCGTCGACGATGCCGCTGGTCTCGTCTGGGTGGTCAACCTCGGTTGCATCGAGCTGCATCCCCATCCTGTGCACGGCGGCGACCTCGATCATCCCGACGAGCTCAGGATCGATCTCGATCCGACTCCGGGGGTGGCTTGGGCGGATATCCGCCGCGTTGCGGTCGAGGTCAAGGCGCTGCTCGAGGAGCTTGGCCTGACTGGCTGGCCGAAGACCAGCGGCTCGCGCGGCATGCATGTCAATGTCCGCATCCATCCGCGCTGGACCTTCACTGAGGTGAGGCGCGCCGCCCTCGCATTGTCGCGCGAGATCGAGCGGCGCATGCCCGGGATCGCAACCTCGAAATGGTGGAAGGAGGAACGGCGCGGCGTGTTCCTCGATTATAACCAGAACGCCAAGGACCGCACCACCTGCTCGGCCTATTCGATACGACCGCTGCCCGATGCCCGGGTTTCGGCGCCGCTCGGCTGGGAGGAGGTGCCGGACTGCGAGCCCGCTGACTTTACCGTGCTCACCATGCCTCGCCGCTTCGCCGCAATCGGTGATCCGCATCGCCGAATGGACGCGGCCGAAGGCTCGCTCGAGCCTCTGCTCGATCTGGCGGCCCGCGACGAGGCGGCGGGTCTCGAGGATGCGCCTTGGCCGCCCCAATACCGCAAGATGGAGGGCGAGCCGAAACGCGTTGCGCCGTCGCGGGCGAAGCGGCCCGGCAAGGCGCCGCGAATCCGCATGCCGCTGATCGTCATCGCCAAGTCGCCCGACCGGGGGGCAGCGCTCGCCGGCTTCGAGCGCTGGAAGATGCGCCATCCTGAGGCCGCCCGCCACCTCGCTGTCGACGATGTGCTGGTCGACAACATGCGCGGCCGTTCATCGACCTGGACGCGCATCCGGTTGAACCTGCGCAATGTCCCGGAGGAGCTCCGCCCGCCGGAGGCCCCGCCCGACCCGGATGACGACCCGACCCGCTCATTCCGCGAAGGCAGAGGTCGACCATCGCCTCCTTGATCGGTCTTTCGATTGATTTTTTCCCTCCTGTTCGCATTTCCGATACGCCCTTCGCCCGAACGATAGCGGGCCATATTGCCCCGTGCCAGCATGCGCCCGCGTTGCCGGTTGCGTATCTTTCCCGTTGGAGGCGGCGACGAGGTTCATGCGTATGCCGGGGCGAAAGCCGGTGACGGACTGACCTGGGCCGGGGGAATTTTGGTCAGTCCGAAGCCGGCGTTTGCCGCTTTGCTTGACTTCGCAACCCCGTTCGGGTGATGCACTCTCGCTGAGCAGCAATTCAGTCGGGCATCCGAATGGCCAAGCCGCCGTCCATCGATTATGAGTCCGCCGGCGTGAGCACCGACAGGGCCGAGGCGGGGCTCGGTCGGCTGACGGCCCGCATCGCAGCGACTTGGCACGTACCGCCCGGCCAGACCGGCGCCGTCCATCTGTCCTTCGGCCATTATGCCAATGTCATCGAGGTGGCGGGGCAGGGCATCGCCTTTTCCTGCGACGGTGTCGGCTCGAAGACGCTGATCGCCCAGCTCCTGGGCAAATACGACACCATCGGCATCGACTGCATCGCCATGAATGTCAACGACATTCTCTGCGTCGGGGCGACCCCGGTCTCGCTTGTCGACTATATCGCGGTGGAGACCGCCGCCCCGGAATTTCTCGAGCAGATCGCCATCGGTCTTGCGGCAGGCGCGGGCCAGGCGCAGGTCTCGATCGCCGGCGGCGAGATCGCCCAGCTGCCGGGCATGATCCATGGCGCCCGCGACGGGCTGGGCTTCGATCTGGTCGGAACGGCGATCGGCCATGTCGCCCTCGATCAGATCCGTGTCGGTCGCACCATCGTGCCGGGCGATGCCGTAATCGGCGTCGCCAGCAACGGCGTTCACAGCAATGGCCTGACGTTGGCAAGGAAAGTGCTGCTCGAGAATTCCGGGCTCACCGTCGATCGGGTTCTCGATGAGGTCGGCGTTCCGCTTGGCGAGGAACTGCTCAAGCCCACCCACATCTATGTCCGGGAATCGCTCGCCATCATGCGGCTGGGCAGCGGCGTCAAGGCCCTCGCCCACATCACGAGCGACGGCCTGTTGAACCTGCTGCGGATGGAAGCAACGGTTGAATATGTCATCGATCAACTGCCACGCATCCCACCGATCTTCCAGGTCATCCAGCAACTGGGCGGGATCAGCGATGAAGAGATGTACCGCGTTTACAATATGGGCATCGGCTTTTGCTACGTCGTGGACGATGCACTGGAAGAGGACGTGCTGAAGATCCTGAAATCGTCGGGAAAGGACGCGTGGCGCATCGGCTATGTCAAGCAGAGTGCCGAGAAAGTCCTGTCGATCCCGCAGAAACGCCTCCGCGGACAGGGCAAGCAATTCCACCGCTCTTGAAGCCACTTATCATTGGCCGCTCATAGATAAATAATTGTTCTGAAAAGAATTTTTCACCCTCGGACCCTTGACGGCAATGGTCGGATGGTGTTCTTCAGCGCCGGGGGCTGCCGGCCGAGGCGAAGCTGTCCGGGGGGATCGCTGAGAAGCGCTGCGCGACATGCAGTTGTAGATAAAGCTACCTGCGATGTGGTGGAACAGCATGGGACGAGTTATCCAGCCTTAGTAACTAGATATTTATCGCGCAGGCGGTGCCAATCTGTTCCATCGAGTTTTGGGAAAATGGAACCCCGGTGGAACCCCAGAGGGCACAATGTGAAGCGTTTCACCACGAGATGGATCGAGTCGGTCAAGGTCGAGAAACGGACCGACTTCACCGATCCAGACGTGAAAGGACTAGTGCTTCGCGTCACACCGAACGGGGCCAAATCCTGGGCGTATCTCTATCGACGCAAGAGCGATGGCCGACGGCGGCGCGTCACTCTGGGTGAGTTTCCTAGGGTCGGATTGCACGAGGCCAGAGCGACAGCGAGCGGTCATAGGGCAGAGGTGGCGGCCGGAGCGGACCCCGCACTCGTCAAGATCTCGGCGCGCACGGTTGAGACCGTTGACCAGATGTTTGATCGCTTTCTGAAGGATTACAGCCCTCCGGGGCCGCGCTGGCGAGCAGAGATGAAGCGAGTGCTTGCCTATGATGTCAGGCCGGCGATTGGCGCCTACAAAATCGACAAGGTCAGCAAATCCGACATCATCGCGCTCTTGAACACCATTCGGGACAGAGGAGCGGGCGTGCAAGCCAACCGAACGCTACAAGTCATCCGGAAGGCATTCAATTGGGCTGTGAGCGAGGACTACCTGATGGTGAACCCGGCGAGCCGGATCGCTGAGCGGGTCAAGGAAATCGCCCGCTCCCGAGCCCTCTCGGAAGCGGAGATCCGGTCGTTCTGGCAAGGACTGGAGGGTGCAAGAATGACGCTTGGCGCGAAACTCGCCTTGCGAATTGCCCTGGTTACCGGTCAACGGATTGGGGAGATCTGCGGCGCCGAAAAATCCGAGATCGATTTGGACCGCGCGGAATGGATCATCCCCGCTGAACGAGTCAAGAACCGGAGAGAGCATTCGGTACCACTATCTCCGCTTGGTTTGAGCTTGTTTCGAGAAGCCATCGCGCTGTCGGGACCGTCGCGCTTCGCCTTTCCAAGCCGCTCTCGGCCCGGCTCGCGGGAGCAGCCCTTGGCCTCTCACAGCATGGGACAAGCCGTTAGAAAGGCTCTTTGCGGCCTTGGCCTCGCGGGCAATCCTGCAACGCCCCACGACCTTCGCAGGACAGTCGCATCGCAGATGGCCGCCATGGGGATCGGAGAGAATATCGTCGCTCG
>DATAOT010000146.1:0-13307 GCA_036265615.1 Aestuariivirgaceae bacterium | reverse complement strand
AACACGCATTCCTGCGGCGTCGCCCGTGACGGCACGCTGCGCTGGGTGCATGGCTTGCTGCCGCATGCGCTGGACAGCTGGGGATTGCCGATCGCGGCGGAGACCTATGACGGCTTCCTCAACGACGTGAACGGCCATCACGTCACGTTCGAGCATGTCGCCGCTGCTCTCGAGACTGCGACGTCGGGGCCGATCGAGGAAGGCAGCGTCGGCGGCGGCACCGGCATGATCGCCTATGATTTCAAGGGCGGCTCCGGCACCGCCTCGCGGCTCGTCGAGGCGGCCGGCGGCAGCTGGGTTCTCGGAAGCTTCGTCCAGGCCAATTTCGGCATCCGCAGCGAGCTCACCATTCTCGGCGTGCCGGTCGGCCGGCATCTCAAGGGCGGCGAGGTGCGCTCGCGCCCGACGGGCTCGGTCATCGCCGTGGTCGCCACCGACGCGCCGCTGCTGCCGCACCAGCTGAAGCGCCTGGCGCGGCGGGTGCCGCTCGGTCTCGCCCGCACCGGCTCGATCGGGCATAACGGCTCCGGCGACATCTTCATCGCGCTGTCGACGGCCAATGCCGATGCCTTCATCGCCGGCGAGGGCCCGCGCGCCATGGCATTCCTGCCGAACGAGACGCTCGATCCGCTGTTCGGCGCAGTGGTGGAGACGATCGAGGAGGCGGTGATCGATGCGATGATCGCCAATCAGCCGATGTCGGGGGCCAATGATCTCGCCGTTCGGGCGCTGCCGCATGAGGCGCTGATGGAGCTGATCAGCCGCCATGGCGGCTGATCAGCAGCGAATAGTGAGTGGTGAATGGTGAGTAGTAGCTACCGAGCACTACCCAACTACTCACTACGCACTACTCACTACGCCACCCCGAGCTTCTTCTGCAGGCTCGTGCTCGAGGTGGTGTACTGGAAGACCAGCCGCTCGCCGGGATTCTTGATGTGGAACACCTGCTGGGCCATCAGCGCCGCCTCATGGAAGCCGGAGAGGATCAGCTTAAGCTTGCCGGGATAGTGATTGATGTCGCCGATGGCGAAGATGCCCGGGGTCGAGGTCTCGAACTTCTCGGTGTCGACCGGGATCCGCTCTTCCTCGAGTCTCAGCCCCCACTGGGCGACCGGACCGAGCTTCATCGTCAGGCCGAAGAACGGCAGCATGGCGTTGGTCGCCACCTCGAAGGTGCCCTCAGGGCCCTTGACGAGGGCAGCATCGAGCCGGCCCTCCGAGCCTTTCAGCCCGGTGATCTGGCCGATCAGGAAGCGCATGGCACCGTCGGCCACGAGCTTGCGCATCTTGTTGACGCTGTCGGGGGCGGCGCGGAAATCGTCGCGGCGGTGGAGAAGCGTCATGCTGCGGGCAACCGGCTGCAGGTTGAGCGTCCAGTCGAGCGCCGAATCGCCGCCGCCCACCACCAGCACGTCGCGGCCGCGGAACGTCTCCATCTTCTTGACCGAGTAGAAGACCGAGGTGCCTTCAAAGGCGTCGATCCCGGGGATCGGGGGCTTTTTCGGCTGAAACGAGCCGCCGCCGGCGGCGATCACCACCGCCTTGCAGCGCAGCACGACATCGCCGTCGGTCCGCAGCTCGAAACCGCCATCGTCGGTCCGCTCGAGCGCCGTCACCATCTGGTTGAAGTGGAACACCGGCTTGAACGGCTTCACCTGCTCCATCAGCCGGTTGGTCAGCTCCTGGCCGGTGACCACCGGCAGGGCGGGAATGTCATAGATCGGCTTCTCGGGATAAAGCTCGGCGCATTGACCGCCCGGCCGGTCGAGAATATCGACGACGTGGCAGGAGATGTCGAGCAGGCCGAGCTCGAAGATGGCAAACAGACCACAGGGACCGGCGCCGACAATCACGACATCGGTGACGATCGTCTCGTCGCTCATGCACTACTCCTCCAGAAGTTCGCAGGATCCCGGGCGGCGCTCAGAACTGCTTTTCGGGGACCTTCACCGTCAGCCCGTCAAGAGCGTCGGTGATCTTGATCTGGCAGGACAAGCGGCTGTTCTCGCGCACGTCGAACGCGAAGTCCAGCATGTCCTCCTCCATTTCGTTACGGGGGCCGACCCGCTCCACCCAATCGGGCTCGACATAGACATGGCAGGTGGCGCAGGCGCAGGCGCCGCCGCAATCGGCGTCGATGCCGGGCACCATGTTCTTGACCGCCGCTTCCATGACGGTCATGCCGTTCTGGCCTTCGACCTCCTGTCGCGTTCCGTCCTTCTGGATGAAAGTCAGCTTGGCCATTCCCGTGCTCTAAATCGTTCCAAAACGACCGTTTCGTTACGCCGACCCAAAGGGCGCCGTTCGGGGCTATTTAGGTGATCGCCGTGGTGAACACAATCCGCCTTTTGCACCGCAGCATCGGGGGCGCGGCAGGGACTACCGCGGCAAATCCTCGGACCATAGCCGGGCGATGGCAGCCTCGCAGGCCTCGAGAACGCGAAACAGCTCGGCGATCCTCGCCTGGCCTTCGCCGGTGCCGCCGCAGGGGCCGGCGAACTCCAGCATCTCGGCGATCGCGGCGATCTTCCGCGCGCCCATGGAGCGGGCGGCACCCTTGATCGAATGGGTGGCGATGCGCCATTCGTCCGGCTCGGTGATGGCGGCGAGCTTCTCGGCATATTGCCGGATCTGCAGACGGAACAAGGACAGGAGCTCGCGCTCGAGCTCGAGGTCGTTGTCGGTATAGCGGCGCAGATGCGACAGGTCGAAAACCTCGTCGGGTGTTGCATTCTGGTCGCACTCGGAACGGTTGTCACCGGGTGCGCTGCACCCGTGACTTGAGCTGCGGAACATGGCGTCGCCTTCCCTGAATGGCCGTTTTCCAGGCTCTTCTTGTCGGCGCGAAGCCTAGCAAACAGGCGCGAATGCCCGGTTAACAAAGCTGTTCAAGGGCCGAGTTCCCGTCTTGCGAAGCGGAGCAAAGCAGATCACAATTTTCCTCAGGATTTGCAGTGTCTTCGCCGGGGCGAACGAATCGGGGCGGCGCAGGCTCGTGCGCGGGCCAGTGCCACGAACTTCACAAGTTCGTTGCGGGTGGTGGGTAATGGCGAGTGAAGCAAACGATCAGAGGCGGGCGCCGCGCAGAGCGACGCGCCGCGACGAGCGAGGCGGGTCCTTAACCGGACCGCGCGAGGCCGATCTCAGGGGACGGCCGGAAGCGCCGCGAACCCGGCCCGCCAACGAGAACGACGCCGGCGCCAGCATGGCAGCGGCGGCGTTGCGCCGCCGGCCGTCGACATCGGCGTTCTGGGCGGCTTTCGCCGTTTCGCTCCTCTGGATCGTCCTCTGCACGGTGGTGATGTTCATCCCGATCGGCGCCGGGCTGCCGTCGCCGCTTCAGGGCACCGGGATGGCCGGGCTCGCAGCGGCGCTCATCGCCATCACGCTGCCGATCCTGCTGATCTGGGCCGCGGCCTATCTCCTGTGGCGCGCCCAGCAGATCCAGAACGTGTCCGAGGCGCTGATGCATGCGGCGCTGCGGCTGATCCGGCCGCACGAGGTCACGAGCGACGGGGTCACGACCATTGCCCAGACCATCCGCCAGGAGATCGAGCAGCTGGTCGGCGGCATCGAGCATGCCGTCAACCGGGCGGGCGAGCTCGGAGGCATGGTCCATCGCGAGATCGCCAATATGGAGCGCGCCTTCGGGGCCAATGAGGAGCGCATCCGGACGCTGCTGGCCGGGCTCGAGAACCAGCGCAACGCCCTGCATTCGGCCGGCATGCTGATCGGCACCGAATCGAATCCGCTGCTCAGCCGGCTCATGGAGAACACGGCGAGCCTCGAATCGGTGATCGGGACGGCCTCGACCACGCTGCTCTCGCTCGAGCATGGGCTCAAGGATTCCTCCTACGAGCTGTCGCGCACCATGGACGATATCGCGAGCCGCGCGGCGCATGCCACGACGGAGATCGGCACCCAGACCGCCCGGATGGAGCAGGTGTCGGGCGTCGTCAACAACGAGATCCGGCTGTTCTCGGAGAACCTGTCAACGCAGCTCGGGACGCTCAGCAATTCGGCGCAGGCGCTGAGGGTCGAGAGCACGCAGTTCAGCGACCACATCCGCTCGCTCGAAACCAATATCGTGCAGTCGCTCAGGGCCAGCGCCGGCGAGCTCAACGCGGTGCACAACGAGGTGTCGCGGACATTCGAGCGGATCTCGTCCACTCTCACCGACCAGCTGCGCGAGACCGGCGGCCAGATGGCCGAGGTGCTGCAGTCGGCGGCGGGCAACGTCACCTACCACCTGAATTCCTCCACCAGCGAGGCCTCGGAAACGATGTCGAAGGCGGCGAGCGCCGTCATCGAGCAGCTGCAGGGCTCGGGCGTCCACCTTTCCGACAAGCTGCTGTCGGTCTCCGGCGAATTCGTGCAGAACGTGGCGCGGGCACGCGACGACCTCTATTCCTATCTCGAGCAGGCCTCCGTCGGGCTTACGGCGCGGCTCGAGGACACCACCACCCAGCTGTTCTCGCGGATGAGCGAACGGGCCGGCCAGATGTCCCTCGAGCTCGACCAGACGGCGAGCAAGGTGTTCGGCCGCCTGGAGACCGCCACCAGCAACATCACAGGCCAGATCGCCGAGAGCACCGGCATGCTGTCCGACCATGTCGGCAAGCTCGAAAATTCGAGCGTCGACTTTGCGGCGCGGATCGAGAACACCGGCCGGGACATGTCGGAACGGCTGATCACGGTGTCGGGCCAGTTCATCGAGCATGTGGCGAGGGCGCGCCAGGAAATGTCCGACTATTTCGACGTCGCCTCGGGTGCGATGTCGGAGCGGCTCGAGGACAGCACCAACCAGCTCTTCAGCCGGATGGGCGACCGCACCGGCCTCGTCTCGGCGCAGCTCGACGAGGCGGCCAATCTCGTCACCGAGCGCCTGGCGGAAGCCGCCGGCAACATCGACAACCGCTTCGCCCGTCATGCGGCGGTCCTGAGCGACCATATCGACAAGCTCGAGAACGCCAGCACCGAGAGCGCATCGCGGGTGGAATCGACCGGCCGCGACATCTCGGAACGGCTGATCGCGGTGTCGGGGGCGTTCGTCGAGAATGTGGCGCGGGCCCGCCAGGAGCTCTCCACCTATTTCGACGAGACCACCGACGGCCTGGCCGAGCGGCTGGAGATGACGGCCCAGGAGCTGTTCGGCAAGATTGCCGAGCGGACCGGCCAGACGGCGGCCGAGATCGAGCGCAATCTGGAGAGCCTGATCAGCCGCATGCATGCCTCGGCCGGCAATGTCACGGGCACGCTCGCGAGCTCGACGAGCGAGCTCGCCGGCCAGATCGAGCAGACTTCGGCCCAGCTGGTGACCCGCCTCGAGACGGCGACGGGGCGCATGTCGGACCTGCTCGATGTCGCCTCCACCCAGATGACGACGCGGCTCGAGTCCACGACCCAGCAGCTGGCGTCGCGGCTGGACAATGCCTCGGGCGACATGACGGCGCGACTCGACGAGACCACGCTCAAAATCGCCGAGCAGCTCGACAGCACCAGCGACAGCCTGACCGGACGGCTGGCCGAGACCTCCGGCCATGTCGCAGCCAGGCTCGACGACACGGCGCACGAGGTCACCGAGCGGCTCGACGGCATTTCCGGCCAGATCGCCAGCCGCCTCGAGGACACCACCTATCGGGTCGAGGCCGCGACCTCGGACGTGACGAGCCGGCTCGAGGCCAGCGCCGGCCGGCTCGGCGAGCGGATCGACGAGGTGTCGACCCGGCTCGAGGACTCGACGGCCAATCTCGCCGACCGACTCGAGACCACCTCGATCCGCCTGTCGTCGCGCCTCGGCGAGGTGGCAAGCTCGCTGACGAGCGCCCTCGACACCACCCAGGCGCGTCTCTATCAGCATCTCGAAAGCCAGAGCGGAGCGATGACGCAGCGCTTCGCCACGACCTCGTCGGAGGTCGTGCAGACGCTGTCGCAGTCGGGCGAGGCGATGTTCTCGCGCATCGATACGGCGGCCCGCGAGCTTGGCAAGCGGTTCGACGTCGCCACCTCCATGCTCGAGGAGGTGACGGGCGAGGTCATCAACAAGATGGACGGCACCGGGGAGCAGTTCACCAAGATTCTCGACGACCGTGCGGGCCAGATCTATGACGAGCTGGGCCGGGCTCGCTCGGCCTTTGCCGAGGGCCTCGACGGTGCCAAGGACGAGATCATCGGCGAGCTCGGCAGGGTGTCGTCGGCCTTCGCCTCGGGCCTGGAGAACAACACGGCGCTCACCACCCGGCGGCTGGACGATGCCGGGGTCAAATTCGCCGACCATCTCAACAAGGCGAGCAGCATCCTCGCCGACACGCTGGGCGGGGCCGCCCAGGATTTAGACCGGAGGCTCGAAACGATCTCGACCGAGCTGACCGGCCGGCTCGAGCAGACGAGCGTCCGGGTCTCCGGGCGCCTCGAGGACGCCTCGACCCTGATCGATCATTCGGTCGAACGATTCCACACCGAGATCGAGCGCGTGCTGCACAGCCGCGAGGACGTGCTTGCCGGACTTCTCGACCAGCTGTCGCGCCGTCATGCCGAAGTCGACGGCAACATGCGCAACTACATCTCGCTGATCTCGGAGCGGCTGACCAGCGCCGAGGCGCGGACGGAGGAGATCGGGCGGCTGTTCGTGTCGCAGACCGATGCCGCGTCCAACAATCTGCAGGACGAGATCCGCCGGCTGGAGCAGGTGTCGGATGCGGCCATCGCCTCGGCGGCACGCACGCTGCAGACCCAGCATGAAAAGCTAATGGCGGCGATCAACCAGGCGATTGCGGCAACCGCCACCGAGTTCGGCCAGACCGCACAGGAGCTGCGCAGCACCGCCCAGCAGGTGATCAAGGAGGTCGACTTCGTCCGGGCCGAGCTCAAGCGTTCGATCCTCGAGCTGCCCGAAGAAACGCGGCAGAATGCCGATGCAATGCGCCGCGTGGTGTCGGATCAGATCACCGCGCTCAATGCGCTGGCCGACGTGGTGCGGCGGCAGGCCGGCGCGCTTGGCCTCTCCGGCGCGGGCGTCCATGTGGCGCCGCCGCCGCGCGAGACCGGCAAGGACAATGGCACCGCCAAGGTCGAGGCGGTTGCGGTCGTGCCGGTGCCCTCGCCGCCGGCGCGCAACAGCACGCGCAAGTCGCAGGGCCAGCCGCGCAGCGAGGCGAGCGAGGACCAGTCGCTCACCGCGGTCAAGGGCCGCCCGGTGGAATCGCTGATCCGTGGCCCGGCCAAGGAGGGCAGCGCCGATCTGATGCCGGCGCTCGCGGCAGGCGGCAATGGCCGCAACAAGGCGGCCGCGCCGCCGCGCGAGACCGAAACGCTGGTGGCCAAGCTCAACGCCGCCGCCCGCGATCTGGTGGAAGCGCTCGATGGCAGCACACCGCCCGAGCTCGAGAGCCAGTACGCGGCCGGCGAAGGCCATGTCTACACGCACCACCTCTATCTCCGCCGCGGCAACAAGATGCTGAAGGAGGTGGCCAGCCGCTATGAGCGCGAGCGCCAGGTGCGCGGCCGGCTCGATGCATTCGTCCGGCTGTTCGAGCGCCTGCTCGACACCGTCGCCGAAGGTCCGCGCGGCGAGGACATGGTCGACGCCTGCCTCAATTCCGAGAGCGGCAAGGTCTATCTGCTGCTCGGCCAGGCCAGCGGCCGGCTGCACGCAGGGAGCAGGCAATAGGCAGACGGCAGACCCCTCATCCGCCCTCCGGGCACCTTCCCCCGCAATCGGGAGATGGGAAAACAAGCGGCCTCTCTTTTTCCTCTCGCCCCGCGGCAGCGGGGAGAGGGCGTAGGGGGGCGAGCGAAGCGAGACCGGGTGAGGGGACTGCCTAATGCCTTCCCCCACTTCGCGGCGAGACGGGAAACTGGTAGGGAAAGAAGAACCTCCTTTTGCCCGACCGGACTGCCCATGGAAATCAGCAGACCCTACCTCCTCTTTCTTGGAGACGTGCCCGACCAGCTTGCGGCCAAGACGGCGCAGGGAATTGTCGACTGGCGTCCCGAATGGTGCGTCGGCCAGCTGCGCCTCGACGGCTGCAAGGCGGATTGCGGCATTCCCGACCTGAGCATTGCCGAAGCCAAGGAACGCGGGGCGAGGACCATGGTCGTCGGGGTCGTCAATGCCGGGGGCGTGCTGCCGCGTCACTGGACCCGCGAGATCGTGGCGGCGCTCGGTGCGGGACTCGACGTCGCGACCGGGCTGCATGTCCGGCTTGCCTCTGTTCCGGAAATCGCCGACGCAGCACAGGAGCATCGCCGGCAGCTGTTCGATGTCCGCCACTCCGCCATGACCTTTGCCACCGGCAAGGGCATCAAGCGGCCTGGCCGCCGGCTGCTGACCGTCGGCACCGACTGCTCGGTGGGCAAGAAATACACCGCGCTGGCGCTCGAACGCGAAATGACGGCGCGCGGCTTCAAGGCGGAGTTCCGCGCCACCGGCCAGACCGGCATCTTCATCTCCGGCCGCGGCGTCGCCATCGATGCGGTGGTCGCGGACTTCATCTCGGGCGCTGCCGAATGGCTCACCCCCGCCAACGATCCCGATCACTGGGACGTGGTCGAGGGTCAGGGCTCGCTGTTCCACCCGTCCTTCGCCGGCGTCACGCTTGGGCTGCTCCATGGCGCGCAACCCGATGCGTTCGTCGTCTGCCATGAGCCGACGCGGCGGAAGATGCGCGGCGTCGAGCACCCGCTCCCTTCGATTACCGAGGTCATCGACGCCACGATCAGGGCCGGCCGCCTGACCAATCAGGCGATCCAATGCATCGGCATCGCCGTCAACACCGAGGCGCTCGACGAGCCGACCGCCCGCGACCTTCTCGCAGAAACGAGCCGAGCCCATCAGCTGCCTTGCGTCGATCCGATCCGGACTGGCGTTGCGCCACTGGTCGAGGCGCTCGCGGCGCAGTTTCCGGCCTGACCATGCCGCACCTCACCGTCACACGCGAGAGCTGGCCGCTCGCCGCCGTCTTCACCATCGCCCGCGGCTCCAAGACCGCCGCCGAAGTGGTGACGGTGACGCTCGAGCAGGACGGCGCGGTCGGCCGTGGCGAATGCGTGCCCTATCCCCGCTATGGCGAATCGGTCGAGGGCGTCATGGCCGAGCTCGAGGCGGCGCGCACCGCCATCGCGGGCCAGTGCGATCGCCAGGCCGTGGCGGGGCTCGTCAAGGCCAGCGCTGCCCGCAATGCCCTCGACTGCGCCCTCTGGGATCTCGAAGCCAAGCGCCGCGGCCGCGCGGTGTGGCAGCTGGCCGGGCTGCCGCAGCCGCAGCCGCTCGTCACTGCCTTTACGTTGAGCCTGAGCGATCCCGCCGCCATGGGCGAGGCGGCGGCGGCAGCGGCCGGCCGCCCGCTGCTCAAGCTCAAGCTCGGCGGGCGGGACGACCGCGAGCGACTCGCCGCGGTGCGCCGCAACGCACCGAAGGCACGGCTGATCGTCGATGCCAATGAGGGCTGGAACGAAACCGAGCTCGAGCCCATGTTCGCGGCATGCGCCGAATTCGGGGTGGAGCTCATCGAGCAGCCTCTCCCTGCCGGTCGTGACGCGGCGCTGGGGCAGGTCAAGCGACCGGTGCCGGTCTGCGCCGATGAATCGATTCATGTGGCATCCGACGTGGCCGAGCTTGTCGGCCGGTATGACGCGATCAACATCAAGCTGGACAAGACCGGCGGCCTGACCGGTGCCCTGGCGCTGGCCGATGCCGCTGCGGCATGCAACATGAAGCTGATGGTCGGCTGCATGGTCGCCACCTCGCTCGCCATGGCGCCGGCGTTCCTGCTCGCCCAGCGCGCCGATCATGTGGATCTCGACGGCCCCCTGCTGCTCCAGCGCGACCGCGTTCCCGGAATCCGCTTCGAGGGCAGCGTCATGAACCCCCCGCCGCCGGAACTCTGGGGCTAGCGCGTCATGCGCCAAAGTCGGCTGCACTGTCCCCCTCTCCCTCATGGCCGGCTCGGGGGCCGGCCATGAGGGAATAAATGAGAGGTCCCACCGCCGACTGGCATCCTCAACCATTCGCTAACCTGTTTCGCCAATCATCGTGCGTGCTGCGAGAAGAGTGGGGCGCGAGACGGATGAGGGCGATGGCCGCAGAACAGGCATTGAGCGACAGCGACTACGAAACGATCGAATCCGCGGTGATGGAATCGGCCCGCGGCCGTTGGTTCCTCGCCGAATATTCGCGGCGCCGCGGTCTCGACACGGTCACCGAGCTGATGGAAGCCATGCGCCGCATCGAGGCGGCGATCCGCGAGCACCCGGTGCCGCCGCTGCCCTATCCGCCGTATGAGGGGATCGGGAACCGACCGGTGGTGCGCCCGGCCATGCCGGTCGGAGATGCCGACAAGCGCGCCGAGGCGATCGCCCAATTCAATCAGATCCAGGCCGGGCTTCAGTCGATGCTGTCGCAAGAGCCCGAGGCGGGCGAGGATGTCCCCCCTGACCTCGTCATCGATGCGCGGCATTTGCGTTATTTCATCGAGGACGAAGAGCTGTTCGCGCCGCCGGCAAAGCCGAAGAGCGGCCTGCCGGTGGTGGCGCCCGTGGTGGAGACGCTCAAGGATCGCAAGCGGATCATCGTCATCCGCCGCGCCTCGTCGCGCGATACCCTGATCCCGCTTGCCGACGAGCGCTCGAAGGACGACAACGACGCGGCCTGAGGCAATAGGCAATAGGCAATAGGCAGCGAGTTTGCGCTCTTCCGTACTGCCTACTGCCTACTGCCTAGTGCCTGTTCAGGCCGCCCTGAGAATGTCGGCAAAGGTTGCGGGGTCGGCATTACCGCCGGAGACCACCACCGCAATGGTGCGGCCGCGGGTCGGGAGCCGTCCGGCGAGGACGGCGGCAAGTGCCACCGCACCGCCCGGCTCGACGACGATCTTGAAGGTCTCGAAGGCAAAGCGCATGGCGGCCTTGACCTCGTCATCGCTCGCCGCCAGCCCGCCCTTGAGGCGATCGCGGTTGATCGAGAAGGTGAACTCGCCCGGTTCCGGCGACAGCAGGGCGTCGCAGATCGAGCCGGTTCGCAGCGCATTGCGCTCGCGGCGGCCGGAGGCAATCGAGCGCCGGTGATCGTCGAACTGCTCCGGCTCGGCGGTGTAGATCTCAGTCTTCGGCGACATGGTCTCGAGCGCGAGCGCAATGCCGGCAGTGAGACCACCGCCGCTGGCGCAGGCGATCGCCTGATCGATGGCGAGCCCGAGAGCGGCCGCTTCCTCGGCGATCTCGGCCCCGACGGTCCCCTGCCCGGCAACGATCCAGGGATGCTCGTAGGGCGGCACCAGAACTGCGCCGCGCTCCTTGGCGATGCTGCGCGCGATCTCCTCGCGCGACTGGCTCTGGCGGTCATAGGTCACGACCTCGGCGCCATAGGAGCGGGTATTCGCCTTCTTGATCTCGGGAGCGTCCTCGGGCATGACGATGACGGCCGGCAAGCCGCGCAACGCCGCGGCAGCCGCCACCCCTTGGGCATGATTGCCGGAGGAAAACGCCACCACGCCGGTATCCCTGGCCGTGTCGGGCAGTTGCGAGATGAAATTCCACGCACCGCGAAACTTGAACGAGCCGGTGCGCTGCAGACACTCCGCCTTGACCAAGATGCGGCCGCCGCAGGAGGCATCGAGCGCCGGCGCGTTGAGCAGCGGCGTGCGCACGGCATAGTTTTCGAGACGGCGGCGGGCTGCCGCAATGTCGGAAAAGCTCGGAGGTTTCAGCTCATCCATGGCCCCTTATCTACTCCCCTCGGCCCTGTCCTGCCAGCCCGACAATCCCTTGAAGCGGTGGCGGCGATCACCATATCGCGACGTACCGGTTCGCCGGCAAGAACTCTACATCGGAGGCACCTGGTCATGAACACTGTCGCAACCCGCACCGCACGCTGGACGCCGATCAATGTCGCCTCCGTCGTGCTGGGCTTTGCAGCATGGTGGCCGCTCGGCATCGCCGCCATCGCCTATGTCCTGTGGGGCGGAAGCATCGACGACCTGCTCAGGACCGGTTTCTCACAGCTTAAGGGTGTCACCTTCCCGCAGCGCTCGTCCGGAAATGCGGCATTCGATGCCTATCGCGCCGCGACGCTGGAGCGGCTCGCCCGCGAACAGGCTGAGTTCAACGCCTTCGTTCGCCGCCTCCGCGAGGCTCGCGACCAGGAGGAGTTCGACCGCTTCATGAAGGAGCGGAAAGACATCTTCGGCAACGACGGCAACCCCGCCTGACACCGCTGGCCGCGGCTGGCGCTCACCGCAGCGCCGGCCGCTCGATATGGGCCAGGCCCGTGGTGACCAGCTCGGGATCGACGGTGCCCACCGCCTCGGCGTCCTTCCCATCATAATCGAGTGCCGTCAGAACGAGCTTCATGCATTGCAGCCGTGCCCGCCGCTGGTCGTTGGCATCGATCACCGTCCACGGCGCTTCGGCGGTGTCGGTGCGGCGGAAAATGTCGGCTATTGCCATGCTGTAATCGTGCCACTTGCCGACTGCCGCGAAATCGACGGGTGACAGTTTCCAGCTCTTCAGAAGATCGGTCTTGCGCTCGTAGAAGCGCTTCAGCTGCTCGTCGCGGCTGACCGTCAGCCAGATCTTGAACAGCCGGATTCCGTCGCGCACCAGCATCGCCTCGAATCCCGGCACCTCCTTGAAGAACAGCGCCACCTCGCCCGGACCGCAGAAGCCCATCACCCGCTCGACGCCAGCCCGGTTGTACCAGGAGCGATCGAACAGCGCCATGTTGCCGTCGGCCGGCAGGTGGGCGACATAGCGCTGGAAGTACCACTGATTGCGTTCGATTTCGTCCGGCTTCGACAACGCCACCACCTGGACGCGCCGCGGGTTGAGATATTGCGAGAAGCGGCTGATGCAGCCGCCCTTGCCGGCCGCATCGCGACCCTCGAACAGGATCACGATGCGCTCGCCCTTGGCCTCGACCCAATGCTGCAGCTTCACCAGCTCGATCTGAAGGCGCCGGAGCCGCTTCTCGTATTTGCGGTCCTCGAGCGGCTTTGTCTTGGCGTAGGGCCCGCGGGGGAAGGCGCGCGCCTCGATCTCAGGGGGCAGCGCATCGAAATCCAGGGAATAGAGCGATTCCGGCGGAGCGCCTGGCGTGGTCTCATCGGACATCCCACCCTCCTTCCCCAGCGTCACGGCCGCTCGTCGCGCAAGCTCAGGCCGGAATAGGCTGCCTTCAGATAGATACGCCGCAGGCGCGGGAAGGGAAACCGCCGAAGCGGTCCGGCGACGATGCGCGGGATGCGCCGCGCTGCGCCGTCGACTCCAGCCATGACGTCGGCGATGAGCCGCCCGGCATAGCTGCCGAAGGC
>DATAOT010000145.1:0-5883 GCA_036265615.1 Aestuariivirgaceae bacterium | reverse complement strand
AGCACCGGAAATCTTGGCCTCCTTGCTTTTCCTGTCGCCTCTGCTGCAATTGCGGCGGCAGGAAGAGCACGGGAGGCCATGCCGCATGCCCGGGATGTGCCGCGACTGTCTCGGCGAGGTCGAGCCCGGCCTCCGGCGGTGCCCGAGATGCCGCAGCCCGCGGCCGTTTCACCACCCGGAGCTCGACCGCCTCGCCATCGCCCATCTCGATTGCGACGCCTTCTATGCCGCGATCGAGAAGCGCGACAACCCTCACTTGCGCGACAAGCCGGTGATCGTCGGCGGCGGCCGCCGCGGCGTCGTCGCGACCGCCTGCTATGTGGCGCGCATCTCCGGCGTGCGCTCGGCGATGCCGATGTTCAAGGCGCTGAAGCTCTGCCCCGAGGCGACCGTCATTGCGCCCGACATGAGCAAATATGCCCGCGTCGGGCGCGCCGTGCGCGAGCTGATGCTGGCCCTCACCCCGGCGGTCGAGCCGCTGTCCATCGACGAGGCCTTTCTCGATCTCTCCGGCACCGCGCGGCTCCACGGCAGGAGCCCGGCCCGCGCCCTTGCGGCGCTGGCGCTGACGGTCGAGAAGGAGATCGGCATCACCGTCTCGATCGGCCTGTCGCACAACAAGTTTCTCGCCAAGCTCGCTTCCGATCTCGACAAGCCGCGCGGCTTTGCCGCCATCGGTCGCGCCGAAACGCAAGGCTTCCTGGCGGCGCGGCCGGTCGGCGCCATCTATGGCGTCGGCCAGGTGATGCAGCGCGAGCTGGCGCGCGCCGGCATCACCCGCATCGCCGAGTTGCAACAGCTGGAAAAGAGGGAGCTCACCCGCCGTTTCGGCACCCTTGGCGCGAGGCTCTATCACCTCGCCCGCGGCGAGGACCTGCGCAGCGTGTCAAGCGACGAGGACGCCAAGAGCATCAGCGCCGAGACCACCTTCGATCGAGACATCGCCAATCCCGAGGAGCTGGCGAGAGTGCTGTGGCGCCTCGCCGAGCGGGTGTCGCGGCGCGCCAAGGCGGAGAAGGTCGCCGGTCAGACCGTCACCCTCAAGCTCAAGACCCGCGATTTCCGCCTGCGCACCCGCAGCCGCTCGCTCGCCGATGCGACCCAGCTCGCCCACCGCATGTTCGACGCCGCCCTGCCGCTGCTCGAGCGCGAGGCCGACGGCACGCTGTTCCGGCTGATCGGCATCGGCATTTCCGCCCTCGTCCCGGCCGAGCTCGATCCTGCCCATGATACGCTCGATCTCAAGCTCCGCTCGAAGGCCAAGGCGGAGATGGCAATGGATCGGCTGCGGGCCCGCTTCGGACCGGGAATCGTCGGCACCGGACGCGGTTTCCGCAGCGCATCGCCGCCGGGAGATGAAGACGATGGGCAGTAGGCAGCGGGCAGTAGTAGGTGTTCTATTGCCTATTGCCTGCCTGCTGACGGAGCAGTCCCTTGTCCCAACGCCCGACCATTCGGATCGAAGCCCTCGCCCTGGAACGGTTGACTTGCGACCTGCTGGTCGCGGCCGGAGCCGATCGAGGCCATGCCGCGATCGCGGCCGAGCTCTTTGTCGAGGCCGATCTTCACGGCGTCGGCGCCCAGGGCGTGGACTATCTCTATTACGCCGTCGACAGCCTGAAGCGCGGGCTCATCGATGGCGCCGCCACCCCGGTGATCGCGCGCGAGACTCCCTCGACGGCGCTGATCGACGGCCGCCGCGGCATCGGCCAGGTGGCAGCGCTGCTCGCCGTCGACCTGCTGGCGCGCAAGGCCCGGGAGACCGGCAGTGCCGCGATCGCAATCGGCAACTCGACCGACATCTTCCGCATCGGCGCCTTTGCCATGCGTCTGGCCACGGCCGGCCTCATCGGTTTCGTCACCACTTCCGGGCCGCCGCTCGTCCATCCGCATGGCGGGCGCGAACGGCTCCTCAGCACCAACCCGCTTGCCATCGGCATTCCCCGCCGCGGCGACCCCTTCGTGCTCGACATGGCAACGAGCGCGCTTGCGAGCTCCCGGGCCCGTCAGGCGGCCTATTACGGCGAAGAGGTGCCGCCGGGTTCGGGCCTCGACAGCGAGGGACGGCCCACGACCGATGCCCGCGCCATCCGCCAGGGCGGGGCCTTGAGCCCGCTGGGCGGCCACAAGGGGTTCGGCCTCGGCCTTGCGATGGGCCTGCTTTGCGGGCCGCTGACCGGCTCCGGCATCGGCCCCGAGCTCGCCGGCTGGCAGGCCGAGGGCGAGACCCGCTCGCAGGGCCATTTCTTCTCGGCCGTCGACCCGGCGAGCTTCGTCGGGATGAATGAGTTTCTCGACCGCACCGAATGGTACATCGACGTCATCAAGAGCTCGGCTCTCGCGGAAGGGTACGATGCCATTCACATTCCTTTTGAGCGCTCGGCCGCTGCCGCCCGCCATCAGCGCCAGCACGGCATCGCCATTCTCGACGAGACCTGGCGGGTGCTGCAGCGCCTTGCGGCGGAGAACGGGGTCAAGCTGCCCGCGGTGCGGGAATAGGCAATAGGCAGCAGGCAGTTTGGAGGAGCACTTGCTTCACCCCTCCCCGTTTGGGGAGGGTGCAGAACCTGCTGCCCTACTGCCTCACGCCAGCTCGAACAGCCGGCCGCGCCCGGGCAGCGCCTCTCCGACGCCCGCCACCCGCAGCGCCTCCCAGGCGAGCGCCTGGTTCGAGGTCACCACCGGCTTGCCGAGCTCCTTCTCGATGGCCTCGACGATTGCCGCGGTCCTGAGGCCCGTGCAGGAAATGAAGATTGCCTCGCTTGCCGGGTCGTCGACGGCGCGCGCTCCCTTGGCGAGCACGCCGGGCGAGACCCGGTTCATCTCCGGATCGCCGCCGAGATCGAAGGTCGCCCGGCGATTGATGGTGAAGCCCTCGCTCTCGAAATAGTCGGCCACCAGATCGGCGGTGCGCGGCAAATAGGGCACCAGCAGGCTGATGCGCCGCGCACCGAGCCGCTTCAGCCCCTTGCCGCCCGCTTCGATCGGCGTCACCACGGCAATCCCGGGGCGCGCCCGCCAGATCGCCGAGCGCACCGCCTCGATGCCGACCGCCAGCGTCCCCGAGGTGCAGCTGAAGCCGATCGCGTCGAGCCGCGACCCGGGCACCAGCAACCGCGTTCCCTGCTCGAGATGATCGCCAAGCGCCTTGAGCGATTCAGGGGTCGCGACCGGCGAGCTCTGAACCCGGGTGCTGAAGAGCGCGACCCCCGGTGCGGCAAGGAACGCCGCGGTGTCGAGCGTTCCGACCCGGTCCGTGGCAAGCGCCAGGAGGCCGATCGAGGCCCGCTCTCCCATCCCGGCGTCGAACTCCGGCTTGAGCCGTTCCCAGCGATCCGTTGCGGTGTCCATGGCCTTGCCCTCAGCGCTTGATGATGATTTCGGCAGGAAGCGACGACAGCTTCTGGCAGCCCCGCTCCGTCACCACGATCGATTCCGAGAAGCCGATGCCGAATTCGCGGTATTTGAGACAGAGCAGCGGCATGTGGAAGGTCATTCCGGCGACCATCGGTCGATGCTCCTCCTGGCGCAGCGAGATGATCTCGCCCTCGCCCCAGTCCGGCGGGTAGTTGATGCCGATCGAATAGCCGAGCCGGTTGCGATGGTAGGTGCCGAAGCCAGCCTTGGTGGTGACGGCGCGTGCCGCCGTGTCGGCTTCATGCGGCGTCACCCCAGGCCTGATCACTTCGAGCGCCACGTTGAGAGCATCGATGCATGCCTTGGCGGCGTCGATCCATTCAGGCCTCGGCGAGCCGAGGAAGATGGTACGCATGAGAGCGGCGCAGTAGCGGTGCTGCGAGGCGGAGATCTCGAAATACATGAGATCGTCGCGCTTCAGCCGGTTGCGGCCGCCGGTCTGGTGCGGCAGGCACGACCGCTCGCCGGCAAGGACGAAGGGCGGCAGGCCCATATATTCGCCGCCATTCTCGAACAGCGTGGCATTGACCACGGCGTTGATGTGGTCGCCGCTTGAGCCGGGCTCGCTCGCCTCATAGCCCGCCAGCATGGCCTTGTCGACCAGCGCCGCCGAGCGGCGCATCACCTCGACCTCGTCCGGCGATTTGATCATGCGGGCATCCCACAGAATGTGGGTCGCGTCGAGAAACTGGTTCTCCGGCATGTCGGCCACCAGCGTCTCATGCTCCTCGACCGTGTAGAAGAAGCACTGCTTCTCGACGCCGATGCGCTTGCCGCGATTGAGACCGAGCTGCTTCAGGATGTTGGCAGTGACCGACGGCGGATGGTCCCAGTCATAGACCTTGGCGATCCGGCCCGACCAGGCGAATTCCGGCGTATTCAGCCATTCGAAATCACGCACCAGGAAAACCGGTTCGCCGAGACGCGGAATGATGACGCAGTGATATTTGTAATAGCCCGGGGTTTCGTAGCCGATCACATAGGTGATGTTCTCCGGGCCCCTCACCAGGAGCGCGTCGAGCTCCATCCGCGCCATCGCCTCCTGGATCACGTCATAGCGGCGGATATATTCCTCGGGCGAGAACGCCAGGCGTTCATGGACGAGCATCGGCAGGCTGAAGCCGCTGCGGGTGCGCCGCGTCGATGGCTGGAACGTCACCTGCTCGGTATGGCGCGCAACCTCGATGATCTCCCGGTCCTGGTCGAGCTTCATCAGATGATCTCCCTGTTTGGGCAATAGGCAGTAGGCAATAGGCACTAGGGGAGAGCACCGATCACTGCCTATTGCCTATTGCCTATTGCCTATTGCCTTATTTGCACTTCGGCTGTTCGAGCAGATCGAGCTTCGACAGATGAGCGTTGAGCACGAACTCGCCATAGTCGAGGACGAGGTCGCCGGAAACCCCGTTGTCGAACAGCTGCATCGAGACCTGATAGTCCGGCGTCTCCGCCGACTTGCCATCCTTCTGGCTGAAATAGCTGATCGCCACCGGCCACATGGTCATGTTGTTGAGAGCGTTGCCAGCGTCCACCTTGTCGATTTTCTTCGGCCCGCCGAAGAACGAGATCACCTCCATGCTCTTTTCGCCATCGGAACCGTCGAAGACGATGCTGGAGTCGCGCGTCTCGCCCTTGCGGGCAAGCTCGACCAGCTTGATCTGATGGGCGACCGCGAAAATGGTGCCGGGCGGGATCTCGAATTCCTTCTCGGATGGCTTGGTCATCTTGCCCTTGCCGGGCTTGCCCTCGTTGCCGACGGCCGCCGTCAGGGTCGACTCGTCCTGCAGCGCATTGTCGACGAACTGCCGCTCGTTGTAGCGCATCTTCTTGCCGTCGGGTGATTCCCAGGACGAGGAGCGGACGTCGAGCAGTTTCGAGGTGCCGCCCTCGGTGGTGAACTGGTTCACCATCCGGAAATCGACCGTCCAGCCTTCGCAGGAACCGCCCTGAACTTCGATCACCATCCGGCCCTGAGCCGCCGTGATGCCGCTGCGTTCCTCGGCCGATTTGAGGCCGATGTCGTAGATGGCGCGATGCGGCACGAGCGCGAACGTATCGGCGCGGGCCGATGCGGCAAGGGGGATCGCCAGAACGAAGGCGCCGAGAATCAGGCTGCGCAGAGGCACTACACCTAACCACATCGTGCTCTAAGCTCCATCAGGTGACAAGGTTTGTCGGTTGCCCGCGGTGGAAATCCTCGATGTGCTTCACCGTCTGCCTCCAGCATTCCTCCATGGCCTCCTGACTTGCCCAGGCGACATGGGGGGTGATGATGACATCGGGCCGGCCGGCGATCGCCAGAAGCGGGTGCGTTGGGTCGGGTGGCTCCTTCGTCAGGACGTCGAAACCTATTCCCGAAATGAGGCCCTCGTCCAGCGCCTTGACCAGATCCTCTTCATTGACGAGGCCGCCCCGCGCCGTGTTGATGATCAGCGGCCGGCGCTTCATTTTGCGAAACTCCGGCAT
>DATAOT010000144.1:0-8646 GCA_036265615.1 Aestuariivirgaceae bacterium | reverse complement strand
GATCACCGTCCCGGCCCAATCGAATATCGCAGCCTTGAGATGGCGATAGGTGATCATGAGAGCCGATGTCTAGAGCATGATGTTATCAGATGGACCCACCTGCGCCGAGGCGATTTTGCCGCGTGGGCAGGAGAACGGCCGAAGGGCGTATCGGCAATACGGTCGAGGCCTTCGACGAACCCACGCGGCAAAAGCGCCCGGCCCTTGGGGTTGCGCCGCGGCGGCCGCCCGCTATGTCGCCGCGCTTGCCCGATGTCCCGCAGCGCGCGGCTCCTTGCGGATCGTAACGCCGCAGCGCAACGCAGGCTGGGTCTACCTGATAACATCATGCTCTAGCGCCTGAGCCTTTCGCGGCCATAGAGCAGCATCATTGCTATGATGACCACGCCATAGATGATCTGACGCCCGGCCTCGGCAATCTGCATGACCGACAAGATCGACTGCAGCAGCGTGATCAGGATGACCCCGGCCACCGTGCCGAGATAGGTGCCGCGACCCCCGAGAATGGATGTCCCGCCCAGCACCACCGCCGCAATGGCGGGCAGGAGATAGGGATCACCCATGGCCTGGGCCGCCTTGCTGGCGTAGCCGGCAAGCAACACCCCGGCAAAGGCGCTCAAGCCGCCCGAGATGGCAAAGGTAGCCATGACCACGCGCTGGGTCGGCGCACCCGACAGATAAGCAGCGCGCTCGCTGTTGCCGATGGCATAGATGGCCCGCCCGAAGGTCGTCCGGTTGAGCGCGAATATGGTGAGCGCCCCGATCAGCGCCCACACCAGCACGGCATTGGGGAGGTTCGGGACGATGAAGCCGGTGGCCAGGAAGCGCATCGCCGCCGATGCCGAATCTTGCGGCGAGAAGCCACCCGTATGAACCACCATCAGGCCCTGGACGACCGCATTCATGGCAAGCGTGATGATCATCGAGGGGATCCTGAGATAGGCAACGCCGATCCCGTTGAGGAGCCCGATCGCGATGCCGCAGCCGATTCCGAACGGAATGGCCAGCGCGTGGCCGACCGGCCCCCACCCCGCGATCGCGCTCGACATCATGCCGCCGAGCGCGACCACCCAGGGCACCGACAGGTCGATCTGCCCAAGCAGGATGACGAGCATCATGCCGGTCGCGATCACCCCGAGAAACGACGCGACCTTGAGCTGCTGCAGCAGATATTCCGGCGATAGGAAGCTCGGCGAATAAAGGCTGCCCAGGAACAGCAGCACGATGATGCACCCGAACGCAATCGCCACCGACGGGTCGAACCACCGGGCGAGGACGATCAGGGGCCGGGCTGCCGGCTGGGCCTCGTTGGTCTCCATCGCTTAGCCGAAATAATCGAGCCGATTGCGGATCTGCAGGAGCCGGAAGGCCCCGAGGCACACCGCGAGCAGCAGCACGACGCCCTGGAACAGCGGCTGCCACAGCGGCTCGAGATCGAACACGAACAGGAGATCGCCGATGGTCCGGAAGGCGAAGGCCCCGAAGATTGCCCCGATCGCGCTGCCGACCCCGCCGAACAGCGACACGCCGCCAAGCACGACGGCGGCAATCGAGTAAAGCGTATAGGTGTTGCCATTGGCCGCCGAGGCTTCGCCCGAATAGGTGAAGAAGGTGAGGAACAGCCCGCCGATGCCGGCGAGCAGCCCGGCCAGGCTGTAGGCGACGAATCGCGCCTTCCGAATTGCGACGCCGGACATGTAGGCCGCCGCCTCCGAAGAGCCCGTCGCATAGGCGGCACGCCCGGTCAGCGAGCGCCGGAACGGGATCCAGACCACAAGGACGACCGCAATCAGCACGACCAGGCTCGCCGGAACCTTGTCGGCGAGCTTGCCCGTCAGTGCATCCGCGAGATCCTGATTGACCTCGCCGCCGGGAACCGGCCTGAGCAGCAATGCCATCCCGAAGAAGATGGCGCCGGTGGCGATCGTCGTCACGATGGGCTGCAGCCGCCCGAAAATGACGATGAGCCCGTTGAGCATGCCGCAGGCAAGGCCGGCAGCGAGCACCGCGGCCACGCCGAAGGCGGTTTCAAGCGGCGAACCCGTCACCAGCCATGAGGCGAGGCAGTTCGTCAGCACGAAGATCATGCCGAGCGACAGATCGATGCCGGCGGTGACCACCACCAGCGTCTGCGCCATTGCGACAAAAGCCAGGAGCACGCCCTTGTTCGACGCCGTGGTCACGACATTGAGGGTGAAGCCTGCCGGATGGTTCGTGACATAGATGGCAAACATCGCGACGAACAGCGCCATTGCGATGAGCGTCCCGCGCTGCTCGCGGATGATGTACCGCCAGTCTTTCACCGTGCCACCGCCGGCGCTGGCGAGCCCTTGTCGGCGCCGATCGACAGGGCGCTCGCCACCAGCGCCCGGTCGGTGATCCCTTCTCCCTCGAGCTCGCTGATCACCGAGCCGTCATACAGAACGAGCACCCGGTTGCAGCAATTGATCAGCTCGTCATAGTCGGTGGAATAGAAGATGATGGCGACCCCGCTCTCGGCCAGCCGCCGCAGCAATTTGTATAGCTCCTGCTTCGTGCCGACATCGATGCCGCGGGTTGGATCGTTGAGCAGGATGATGCGAGGCGTGACCATCAGCCATTTGGCGATCACCACCTTCTGCTGATTGCCGCCCGACAGCGAGCCGACCGGCGCATCGATCGAGGATGCGCGGATCGCGAGCAGCGACATCACCTCCGCGATGAGCCGGCGTTCGGCGCCGAAATCGATCACGCCGGCCTTCGACACGCGTGCGAGCGCAGCGAAGGAGAGATTGTCGCGCACCGACATCGGCAGCATCAGCCCCTCGGTCTTGCGATCCTCCGGGATGAGAGCCATGCCGACCCGCGGCGCCTTGGCGCTGCGCGGCCCTGCGATTGTCACCGCCTTGCCGTCGATCCGCAACCCGCCGGTGACGCCGCGCAGCACCCCGAACAGCGCCAGCAGCAGCTCACGCTGACCCTGCCCGTCGAGACCGCCGAGGCCGACGACCTCGCCCGCCTGCACGCTCAGCGACACGTTCCGCAGCCGATCGCTCCAGCTCAAATTGGCGATCTCGAGCACCGGATTCTGGTTCGCCGGAACCGGCCTGGGCTTTGGCGGGAAGACATGGCGATATTCGCGGCCGATCATCAGCTCGACCACCTCGTTGTCGCTCTTGGTCCCCGCCTCGTAGGTCGCCACGTTCCGGCCGTTGCGGAACACGGTGCAGATATCGGCGAGCTTGGCGATCTCCTGCATGCGGTGCGAGATGTAGAGCAGCGCCAGCCCCTCCTGCCGCAGCCTTTTCAGGACATCGAACACCTTGGTCACATCGCTTTGGGTGAGCGCCGAGGTCGCCTCGTCCAGGATGAGGATGCGCGGATTGCGAGCGAGCGCCTTGGCGATCTCGACCATTTGCCGCCGCGACAGCGGCAGGTCTCGGATCTGCGCCATGGGATGGATGTCGGAAGCACCGGCCCGCGCCAGCGCTGCCTCCGCCATCCGCCGTTGCGCTGCCCGATCGATCAAGCCGTAGCGCCGTGGCGGGTCGCTGATGAAGATGTTGTCGGCGACCGTGAGGTCGGGAACGAGCGACAGCTCCTGGAACACGCAGGCGATGCCGGCCCGGCTGGCCTGCGACGGCGAGGCGAAGGTGACCTCGCGCCCTTCGAGCATCATGCGGCCGGAATCGGCAGCGACCACCCCGGCGACGATCTTGATCAATGTCGACTTGCCGGCACCGTTTTCGCCCAATATCGCGTGGATGCGTCCCCCCTCGACCGAGAGCGCGGCGTCTCTCAGCGCATGCACGCCGCCATAGCGCTTCGAGATGCCGTCCATCTCGAAGAGCGGGGTGGCGAGCGCATCCATGTCCTTCTCGGATGAAAGGCGGCGACGAAAACGCTGAACCGTTCTCGTCGCCGCGGCGCGGGTTACTGGTTGGCTTCGCTTTGGCCCATGATCTCCTGGGCCGTGAAGTTGATGCCGCAGGTCGGGAAGGAATTGCCGACGAAGAAATTGTCCGACTGCTCGGGATAATAATCCTGGTTCGCCTTGAAATTCGGATCTTCGACAATGGCGAGCGGCAGCTTCACCGATTGCGGCACCACCTGGCCCTCGAGCGCGGTGATTGCCGTCTTGATCGCCACCGCGACCTGCGCCGGGCCGGTGCCCGCCGATGAGCATTTCAGCCCATCGCCCGAATATTTGGCGCAGAACTTGCGGAAGCCGTTCTCGGTCTCGCCGCCGAACGGCACGAACGGATGCTTGGCGTCGATCATTGCCTGGACGATCCCTGTATCGCCGCCCTGGCCAGTGATGCCGTCGAACTTCTTGTGCACCGCGATGGCATCTGCCGACACCTTCTGCGCTGTCGGGTCATCCCACTTTCCCATCACCTCGATGACGTCCCACTTCTTTCCCGAGGCGTCGAGCGTCTCGTGAATGCCGTCATGCCGGTCGCGGTCGACCGATGTGCCCTCGACCCCGCGCACCTCGAGAACCTTGCCGCCATTGGGCACGTTCTTGATCAGCCAGTTGGCCCACAGCACGCCGAGGCCTTTCTGATCGACATTGACGTTGATGGCATCTTCGGTATCGAGGATGTTGTCGAATGCGACGAGCACCACGCCTGCATCCTTGGCGCGCTTGATCACCGGCGCGAACGCTTTCGGATTCTGCGCATTGACGACAATGGCGTCATAGCCGGCATCGATGAAATTGTTGATCGCCGAGATCTGCGCCGCCACGTCCTCGCCGGTCGAGACCACCTTGAATTCCTTGACCTTGGCCTTGACGTCCGGCTGGCTGGCATAGGCCTTGGCGGTCTTGATCATCTGGATGCGCCAGGTGTTGGCGATGTAGCCATTTGCCAGGGCGATGCGATAGGGACCCTGTTTTGCCGGAAACTTGAAGAATTTGGTCTTCTCCGACCAGGGGACGAAGCATTGCTGATCGGCGCTGGGGCCGGACACGATCTCCGGCCCGGCGGCGACGGCGGTCGCAACCCCTGACAAAAGGCTGGCGATGAGCGTGGAGACAAGCACCGCAAAACGCTGCGAACGGCACGCAACTGTCATTTCTGTCCTCCCTGCGACACATATGAGGCCGCAAACCCGCCTAGGGCTTTTTGGCTCTCGCCCCTGGGCGGTCGGTTATCTTTGCGACTTTGCCGGTAGCCGGCTTGCGACCAGACGTCGCACACTGTGCCTCACCGCGCGACGAACGGCAAGCGAGAGCGCGATGAGTTGAGGTTGACGCGTGTTACCATCCCCTCATGGCCGGCCTCCGAGCCGGCCATCCAGAAAATGGTTCAGAAAAAGACTGGATGGCGGGGTCAGGCCCGGCCATGAGGGAGAGAGGGGCAGTGAGCCGAAGCGATTCCACTTCGGTGCACCATGCTCTGGGCAAGCGCGCGTGTCGCCTCCGCCACATGACGCGGGTGGCGGAGACGACCTCGCCCGCTCAAATTACAGCCCTGCGAGTGCTCGCTCCTTGATCCTTGCCGGATCGAAGTCGCCGAACTCGGTCTCGCGCAGAAGGCGCGATGCGACCGCGTTCTTCAGCTCGCGGATCTCCTCGACGCTGTGCTTGGCCCCGATGCTGCCCTGATGCGCCGCCCAGATCTCCTGGAACAGCGTGCACAGACGCTTCAGCATTTCCGGATCACAAGTGAACAGTGGCAAGGATCGTTCTGCCATCCACCCCTCCCCGCGCTTATGAGGTGCTTGTTACAATCTGCGCGTGGGGTCAGTTTGCCATGGAGACCGCGTCCTGCTAACCGCCGAGCCGAAGTTATCCACCGTTTTTCACGGCCGCCCTTGACGCCGGCGGGCATGGCTGTCGGCGGTCACGCATAGGAGTTCCCACATCAGATTGGCTGCCGTCACCGCCGTCATTTCGCTCGGGTCGAAGCACGGCGCCACCTCGCATATGTCGGCCCCGACAATGTCGAATCCCTGCAGCGAGCGCAGCATCACCTGGACATCGCGTGGGCTGAGCCCGCCGATTTCCGGCACGCCGGTGCCGCTGGCATAGGCCGGATCGAGCCCGTCGATGTCGATCGTGACGTAGAGCGGCTGGCTCCCGACCACCTTGGCGATGAGGTCGATGGCGGCGCGCCGCCCCATTTCCTCATATGCATCCATGGTCACGCAGGTGAATCCCTGGTCGAGCCCCCAGGCAATGTCGTCCGGCGAGAACCGGCTGCCGCGCAGCCCGATCTGTATCACCCGCTTCGGGTCGATCAGCCCCTCCTCGACCGCGCGCCGGAAGGTTGTCGCGTGATTGACCTTGGTTCCGGCGAGCGTGTCGAGCGTATCGGCATGGGCATCGATCTGGAGCATGCCCACCGGCTTCTGCCGCGCGATCGCCCTGAGAATGGGAAGCGGCACGGTGTGATCGCCACCGATCGTGATCGGCCGCGCCCCGACTTGATGGATCGACGCGTAGAACGCCTCGATCATCTTCAGCGATCGTTCGAAGTCGAGCGGGTTGACCGGGGCGTCGCCGACATCGGCCACATTTGAGATGTCATAGGGCGAGATGCCGCTCACCGGATGCACCCGGCGGATGAGCCGCGATGCCTCGCGCACGGCTGCCGGTCCCTGGCGGGCGCCGGGGCGATAATTGACGCCGAGATCGAAAGGTACGCCGACGAGCGCGATGTCGAGATCAGCCGTGATGTCATGGCGCGCCGTGCGCATGAAAGTGGCAATGCCGGCGAAGCGCGGCGTCACCGATGCATCGACAGGCTGGTACAGAGGATTTCCGCTCATGCTATAGATCGCTCGCTTCATTGGCCGCCCGAAGTGCTGCCTGCAGGAGCACATTGCACCCCGCCTCGCAATCGGCTTGGGTGGCGTTCTCCGACTCGTTGTGGCTGATGCCGTTCTCGCACGGGATGAAGATCATCGCGGTCGGCACCCGGCGCGCCATGTGGAACGCGTCATGGCCGGCGCCGGAGACGATGTCGAGATGGCTGAAGCCGAGCGCCTCTGCGGCGTCGCGCACGAAGCCGACCAGCCTGGGATGGAACGGAATCGGCGGGCTCTCGACCGTGAGGTCGACCTCGCTTGCGAGCTTGTTCTCCTGCGCCACCGCCGCCACCACCCCGCGAAACGCCGCGTCCATGCGCAGGAGTTCGGCGCCGTTCTCGTGCCTGAGATCGACCGTCATCTCGACCAGGCCGGGAATGACGTTGGGCGATGCCGGATAAGGTGTCAGGCAGCCGACGGTTCCACGCCCGCCCTCATGCGCCCTCGCGATCTCGCGCACCGCCAGCGCCACTTCCGCAGCACCCATCAGGGCATCGCGCCGCACCCTCATCGGGGTCGGCCCGGCATGCGCCTCGACTCCCGTGAGCGTGACCTTGTACCACATGAGCCCGATGCCGCCCGTCACCACCCCGATCGTCTTGCGCTCGAGCTCGAGGATCGGCCCCTGCTCGATATGCGCCTCGAAATAGCAATGGACATCGCTCGGATCGAGCGGTCTCTCCCCTTTGTATCCGATCGCCTCGAGACGCGCCTTCATCGTCTCGCCCGACGGCTCGCGCAGCTCGTAGGCTGACTCGAGCGGCATGGCCCCGGTGAACACCTCCGATCCGACCATGGGTCGGAACACCGCCCCTTCCTCATTGGTCCAATTGACGATCTCGATCGGACGGCGGGTGGCCACGCCGAGATCATCGAGCGTGCGCATCGCCTCGAGCGCCGCCAGCACCCCGAAAGCGCCGTCGAACTTGCCTCCCGTGGGCTGGCTGTCGAGATGGCTGCCGACCAGCACCGGCTTGAGCCCGCTCTCCGCTCCCGGCCGCCGGGCGAACATGTTCCCCAAGGGATCGACCCGCACCGCATAGCCTCGGGCGTCGCACCAGCGGCGAAACAGGTTGCGCCCCTGCCGATCCTCCTCCGACAGCCCGATCCGCCGCACCCCGCCCTTGGGCGTCGCGCCGATCGCGGCCATTTCCATGAGCGACGACCACAGTCGACCGGCGTTCACGCGCACGTTGGTGGTCATCAGTGGCCTCATGGGGTCGCTGTATGGAAGCGGCGGACCTTACCCCGGTACTGGATCGCTGGACAAGTTGTGGCCCCGTTCTGCAACCTTCGATTCACCACCAAATCATCATTTCGATTACAAGTTGCGTCCTCTCGGCTATTCCATCCCGCGACGAATCAATTCGTCGCTCATCAATCAGGGGAACAACAAATGAAGAATCTGGCTCGGCTGCTCAGGGATGAATCGGGTGTGACGGCGATCGAATACGGGCTCATTGCTGCCGCGACCGGGCTCGCGCTGGTGGCCGCGATGCCGCCGATCAAGGCCGGCTTGACCACGCTGTTCGGCGAGGTTGCAGGCGGCCTCACCGCGAAATAAGACGGCACGGCCCTCTCCCCGCCCAGCCCAGGCGGGGAGAAGGCTTTCCAGTATCAAGACCTTGGACTTGATTGAACGGTCAGTCAGAATACCATTGCACGATGAATGAACGGCTTCATCGGGCGGCAGCATGACCGACAATCTCGTTCCCCTCTCCTCCGGGCCCCGCAAGGCCTCCACGGAGGTTCGTCGCCAGCAATTGATCGAGGCCACGATCGATATCCTGGCCCGCCGCGGCTATGCCGCAACGACCCTGGCCGACGTCGCCAGGACTGCCGGGCTTTCCG
>DATAOT010000143.1:2500-11701 GCA_036265615.1 Aestuariivirgaceae bacterium | reverse complement strand
GGGGCGTTCAACGTGCCGGTGACGCTGTGCGGCGAGATGGCCGGGCGGCCGCTCGATGCCATGACCCTGATCGGGCTTGGCTACCGCTCGATCTCGATGGCGCCGGCCGCCATCGGACCGGTGAAGTCGATGGCGCTTATGCTCGATGCGGCGAAGCTCGAAAACTTCCTCATGCCGCTTCTCAAGCGCGGCGACCACAGCATCCGCTCCGAGCTCATGAGCTTTGCCGCCGACAACAACATACCGGTGTAGGGAATGCTGCGCCGAAGTGAAATCGCTTTCGGCTGCACGGTCTCCCTTTCCCTCATGGCCGGGCTTGACCGGGCCATCCAGTTTTTTTTCTGCACCATCCCCTGGATGGCCGGCTCGGGGGCCGGCCATGAGGGAATAGAAGGACGCCCGCGTAACCTGATGGTTACCATTTTGACCCAGTGTTGCTGTGGCAGGCGCGGGGAAACCATCGCGCGACTGATGGTGCAGCGGATCGGCATTGATGAGCAGCGACAGCCAGGTCCATATCGGGAAGCCGCGGGCTTCCGTGTTCTTCCGGCCAAAACCGGACGGCGACATCGATCCGGCAGGCGAGGTCGGCTGGTTCCTGCAGCGTGAAAGAGAGCGGCGACGGGAGCGGCTTCAGGATGCCGGGCGCGCCACGAGGGTTCACCCGCACCATCTCGATGCCATCGAGGCCGGTGATCTAACGCGGCTGCCGCCGCGGCGCGAGACCTTGCGAATGCTCGAAGCCTACGCCCTTCATCTCGGCTTCGATCCCGAGCCGCTGCTCCAGCATTATGCACAATTCCTGCCGCAGCAGATCCGGACCGCGCGCCGCAAGCCGGGGACCGCCCGGCCGTTCGGCAGCGCCGAGGTCATCGCCTTTCCGGTGGTCAAGCGGCTGATCGATGCGGCCAAGGGGAATGGCGGCATCGTTGCCAGCATCTGCGGGGCGGCCTTCCTGTTTGCGGCGGCATGCTGGGTCTTGAGCCCGTCCAGCGGCGCGCCAGGCGAGACGCAGGCGCAGCGGATGAGCCCGTCGCCGGTCAAGGTCGATGGGCCGGTGAGCGAGGTTTCCTCGATCACCTCGCTCACCGAGGAAGTGATGAAGGGCGATTCGGCGGAGACCCGCGAGGCCGAGGCCGGCGCGGCCGGTCCCGACCTGCCCCCCGAACCCGAGGCAGAGGGCGCTTCGAACCCGCCGGTCGGCGGCATCGCCGAGCTGATCCAGCGGGAGACGGGCACGCCGCTCAAACGGAATGCGGCGGCCCACCGGGCGCCGGACAGCGAAGAGCAAGGCGGCGGCCGGGTCTACGGCTCCGAGAACAGCGATTCACGGCTGGTTCTGCGTGCCAAGGCCAAGGTATGGATCCGCATCGAGGATGCGCGGGGCAAGGTCATCCTGACCCAGACATTGATGCCCGGCGACACGTATCGCGTGCCGAACCGCGACGGGCTCATGGTGATCGCGCGGGATGGCGGCCTGATCAGCTATTCGATTGACGGGGTCGACAAGGGCCAGCTCGGCAATCCGGGCGAAATCCTGGTCGGGCGGTCGCTCGATCTCAGGCGCCTGACAGAGGGCTGACATGCTCGCCGGCCAGTTCCCGGTGCTTGGCGGGAACGAAAGTCTCGGCTAGAACGCGCGACCTAGAGCATGATGCGTTGCGCTTGACGTTCTTTTCTATCCCCTCATGGCCGGCCCCGAACCGGGGTCAAGCCTGGAGATGAGGGAGAGGGGGACAGTGCAGCCAGTGGCGGACGCTGCGATGGCCGCGCCGAGGAGCGATGATTTCGATCGGAAATGAGAAGATTGCCCGCCTGAACCACCGTTTCGCCGTCATCGAAGCCGAATTGGCGAGCGGAGCGACCGGCGATGCCTTTGTCAGATTGTCCAAGGAATATGCCGAGCTCGAGCCGGTGATCCGGGCGGCCCGCGGCTTGGAGGCGCTGAAGCGCGAGCGGGCGGAAGTGGAGGAAATGCTGGCGCAGGCGAGCGACGGCGAGCTCAAGTCGCTGGCCGAGGACGAGCGTTCGCTGCTCGATGCGCGGATCCGGCAGGCGGAACAGGCTTTCCGGCTGCTGCTGCTGCCGAAGGATGCCGCCGACGAGCGCAACGTCATCATCGAGGTCAGGGCCGGCACCGGCGGCGATGAGGCGGCGCTGTTCGCCGGGGACCTGTTCCGCATGTATCAGCGCTATGCCGCGTTCAAGGGCTGGAAGGTCGAGATCCTGTCGGCGAGCGAGGCGGAGCTTGGCGGCTATCGGGAGATCGTGGCGCAGATCTCGGGCCCCGGGGCCTATGCCCATCTCAAATTCGAATCGGGCGTGCATCGCGTGCAGCGGGTGCCGGCAACCGAGGCGCAGGGGCGGATCCATACGTCGGCGGCAACGGTCGCGGTGCTGCCCGAGGCGGAGGAGGTCGACGTCGAGATCGAGGACAAGGATCTCAGGATCGATGTGTTCCGCTCGTCGGGGCCAGGCGGCCAGTCGGTCAACACCACCGACAGCGCGGTGCGCATCACGCATCTGCCGAGCGGCATCGTCGTCAGCCAGCAGGATGAGAAGTCGCAGCACAAGAACAAGGCGAAGGCGCTGAAGATTCTCAGGGCCAAGCTCTATGAGCGCGAGCGCGAGCGGCTCGATCAAGAGCGCTCGGCGGTGCGGCGCGGGCAGGTCGGCTCGGGCGATCGCTCGGAGCGCATCAGGACCTACAATTTCCCGCAAGGACGGGTGACCGACCACCGCATCAATCTCACACTCTACAAGCTCGATCTGGTGATGGAGGGGCCGGCGCTCGAAGAGCTGGTCCGGGCACTGATCACCCAACGCCATGCCGATCTCCTCGCCGGCAGCGACGGCAATGCCGGCTGAGACGGTGGAGGCCCTCGTCATCGAATTCCGGTCGCGACTGGCTCGAGCCGGGATTGCCAGCGCGGGACTCGATGCGCGGGTGCTTGTGCTCGAGGCGCTGAAGCTCGACCGGGCGGCGGCGATCGCCGAGCCGAAGCGCAAGGTCGAAGCCGCGGCGCTGCGACGGGCACGCGGTCATCTCGAGCGAAGGCTGGCCGGGGAACCGGTATCGCGCATTCTGGGGCGGCGGGAATTTTACGGCCGCGAATTCCGGATCACCCCGGCAACCCTCGATCCGAGGCCCGATACCGAGACGGTGGTGGAGGCAGCGCTGAGGCTGCTCGCCGGCGTCGCCGCGCCCAGCATTCTCGACCTTGGCACCGGCAGCGGCGCCATCATGGTCACGCTGCTGTGCGAGATCGCCGCAGCCCGCGGCGTCGCGACCGACTGCAGCGCGTCGGCGTTGGAGGCCGCGGCCGACAATGCGCGCCGCCTCGGGGTCGCCGAGCGGGCGCAATTCGTGCTGGCCGACTGGCTGGACGGGGTCGAGGGCCGCTTTGATCTCGTGGCATCGAATCCGCCCTATATCAAATCCGGCGACCTCGACGGGCTTGAAATCGGCGTTAAGGATCACGATCCTCTGGTGGCGCTGGATGGCGGCAAGGAGGGGGTTGACGCCTATCGCCGGATTGCCGCCCATGTCGGGCGGGTGCTCAAGCCGGGCGGTGCGGTCGTTCTCGAGATCGGCAACGACCAGCGAGCGGCGGTTCAGGCGATCTTCGGCGCGCACGGCCTTTTCCCGCCGGAAATGGGAGAAGCGGTCGTGAAGGATCTCGCAGGCCGCGACCGGGTGGTGGTACTCAGCGCATGATGCCATCCGGTGCTCAAAGGCCACGGTGCATGACAGATCTTCAATTTTGGGCATTCCGCGTAGGAAAAAAGCAGTTGGAAAGCCGGCGCCAAACGAGTAGTGTCTCGGCCAATAGAAGCGTCCCTACATGGGCATTCTGCACTCATCGCTGGTACGACGGCGGGGCCGGGGAGGGCCGAAGGGGGGTGCAGGAATGTCAGTTCAGGCTGGCGGCGTTCACGCCTAAGGTTGAACCCATTGAGGGTGGACAGCTTCCGGAATCCGTGAGCACTGGACCTGCTTTGGCGGAGATTGCCACGCAAATCGGCTTTCTTGGACATTAGCGTTTCAAGTACCGCGTTCCTCGGAACCCGGTGAACAGGCGCGGCGCCGCGACCCGATCAAGGTCGTGGGTCGCAATTTCGGGTGTAAATGGCAGAATGAGACAGGGTCAGCACAAGAATAGATCGCGCGGCCGCGGCCGTCGCCAAGGAAATCCGGTCAACCGGGTGTTCGAAAGCAATGGGCCGGACGTCAAGGTCCGTGGCAATGCCCAGCATGTCGCCGAGAAATATCTCCAGCTGGCGCGCGATGCCCAATCGTCAGGCGACTCGGTAATGGCCGAAAACTACTACCAGCATGCCGAGCATTATTTGAGGATCGTGGCTGCGGCACAGAGCTTTGCCCAGCAGAACGGGCCTCCCGGCACCATCCGGCGGCCGTTCGGCAGCGAGGATCTGGAGGACGAGGAGGCCGAAGGGCCGGAGGAGGACGAGATGGTCCCGGCCGGTCATGGGCCGCAGCCGGATATCGTCGACCTTCAGGGTCAGCGCCCGCAGAACCGCGACGAGGAGTCCGAGGCCCAGCGCGATTTTCACCGGTCGCAGCCCCGGGGTGGCCGGGATGGCGATCCCGATCGGGACCAGCCGCGCGAATTCCGTCGGCCGCGCGACCGCGACTTCCGGGACCGGGACAATCGGGATGGTCGTCCGCCCCGCGAGGGTCGCGAGTTTCGGGACAACCGCGAGGGGCGCGACATGCGCGATTCCGCTCCGAGCGACGAGGGCCAGGGGAATGGCTGGAGCGGGCATCAGCCCGATTTCCTGCGCCGTGGTGCCGCAGGCAATTCCTCTCCAGGCAACGGGCGTTTCAGGCGCGACAGCCGGCCGCGGGGCGAGCGCAAGACCGAAGCCCCGGGTGAGGCGCAGCCCTCCGACGGCGAGCCGTCGAACGAGGGCTCGGAGGACTTCGCCTCGAACTGACTCCCATCTCGGGCTTGACAGGCGTCAACGCCTTGTTGGCAAAGTTTTGCGATTGATGATGCTTGCGTGGTTTTCGCGCAACACCCATATCCTTTGCCGGACCGTGCAGTGTCCGGGGCCGGCGCCTGTTCAGGGCCGACGAAATTCAGGCACGGGGCCGAGGAGGTTCACAATGGATTTCGAGAAATATACCGAGCGGGCCCGCGGGTTCATTCAAGCCGCGCAATCATTGGCGCTGCGCGAGGGTCATCAGCGGTTCACTCCCGATCATCTCCTGAAGGTGCTGCTCGATGACGATCAAGGGCTGGCGGCCGGGCTGATCAGCGCTGCCGGCGGCAATCCCAAGGCGGCGCTCAACGCCGCCGAGGCAGCGCTCAAGCGCATGCCGAAGGTCGAGGGGTCAGGGGCCGGGCAGCTCTATATGGCACCCGAGACGGCGCGGATCTTCGATACCGCCAGCAAACTCGCCCAGAAGGCCGGCGACAGCTTCGTCACGGCCGAACGGCTGCTGCAGGCGCTGGCCATCGAGCCGTCAGAAGCACAGAAGGCGCTCAAAACGGGCGGCGTCACGCCGCAGGGGCTGGAGCAGGCAATCGCCGCGCTGCGCAAGGGGCGCACGGCCGACAGCGCCTCGGCGGAAGAAAGCTATGACGCTCTGAAGAAATATGCCCGCGACCTCACCGAGGTGGCGCGAGCCGGCAAGCTCGACCCGGTGATCGGGCGCGACGAGGAAATCAGGCGCACCATCCAGGTTCTCTCGCGGCGGACAAAGAACAACCCGGTGCTGATCGGCGAGCCGGGAGTCGGCAAGACGGCGATCGCCGAGGGGCTGGCGCTGCGCATCGTTAATGGCGACGTGCCGGAAGGGCTGAAGGACAAGCAGCTGATGGCGCTCGACATGGGGGCGCTGATTGCCGGGGCGAAGTACCGCGGCGAATTCGAGGAGCGCCTGAAGGCGGTGCTCAACGAGATCCAGTCGGCGGCGGGACGCATCATCCTGTTCATCGACGAGATGCATACGCTGGTCGGTGCCGGCAAGGCCGACGGGGCGATGGATGCATCGAACCTGCTCAAGCCGGCGCTGGCGCGCGGCGAGCTGCACTGCATCGGCGCGACGACGCTCGATGAATATCGCAAGCATGTCGAGAAGGACGCAGCGCTTGCCCGGCGCTTCCAACCGGTGTTCGTGAGCGAGCCGACGGTCGAGGACACGATCTCGATCCTGCGCGGCCTCAAGGAGAAATACGAGGTGCATCACGGGGTGCGGATCACCGACTCGGCAATCGTTGCAGCGGCCAATCTGTCGAACCGCTACATTACCGACCGGTTTTTGCCCGACAAGGCGATCGACCTCATGGACGAAGCGGCCTCGCGGCTCAGGATGCAGGTCGATTCCAAGCCCGAGGAGCTCGACGAGCTGGATCGCCGGATCATCCAGATGAAGATCGAGCGCGAGGCGCTGAAGAAAGAGACGGACTCCGCCTCGCGCGAACGGCTGACGCGGCTCGAAAAGGAGCTTGCCGAGCTCGAGCAGCGGGCGTCCGAACTGACCGCCATGTGGCGGGCCGAGAAGGACAAGCTCGGCCAGGCGCAAAAGATCAAGGAAGAGCTCGATGCGGCGCGCGTGGAGCTCGACAGGGCGCAGCGCCAGGGCAATCTGGCGCGGGCCGGCGAGCTTGCCTATGGGCGCATTCCCGAGCTCGAGAAGAAGCTGCGCGAGGTGGAGCAGGTGTCGCGGCAGTCGCTGGTCGACGAGGCGGTGACGGAAAACCACGTGGCGCAGGTCGTTTCGCGCTGGACCGGCATTCCGGTCGACAAGATGCTCGAAGGCGAGCGCGACAAGCTGCTCAAGATGGAGGAGGCGCTGTCACAGCGCGTGGTCGGCCAGGAAGAGGCGGTGCATGCGGTGGCAACGGCGGTGCGCCGGGCCCGCGCCGGCCTTCAGGATCCGAACCGGCCGATCGGCTCGTTCATGTTCCTCGGTCCGACCGGCGTCGGCAAGACCGAGCTCACCAAGGCGCTTGCCGATTTTCTGTTCGACGACGAGCATGCGATGGTTCGGATCGACATGTCGGAATATATGGAGAAGCACTCGGTGGCACGGCTGATCGGGGCCCCTCCCGGCTATGTCGGCTATGACGAAGGCGGCGCGCTCACTGAAGCGGTGCGGCGGCGGCCCTATCAGGTGGTGCTGTTCGACGAAATCGAGAAGGCCCATCCGGACGTGTTCAACGTGCTGCTGCAGGTGCTGGATGACGGCCGGCTCACCGACGGACAGGGCCGCACCGTGGATTTCCGCAACACCCTCATCATCATGACGTCGAACCTCGGCTCGGAATATCTCGTCAGCCTCGGCGAGGACCAGGATGTCGATGTCGTGCGCAACCAGGTGATGAACGTGGTGCGGCAGCATTTCCGCCCGGAATTTCTGAACCGGCTTGACGACATCATTCTGTTCCATCGCCTGAAGCGGGAGCAGATGGGCCAGATCGTGTCGATCCAGCTCAAGCGGCTCGAAAAGCTGCTCAGCGAGCGCAACATCACACTCAGGCTCGATGCGGCGGCGAAGAACTGGCTGGCCGAGAAGGGCTATGATCCAGCCTATGGGGCGCGGCCCCTCAAGCGGGTGATCCAACGCTATCTGCAGGACCCCTTGGCCGAGGCCATCCTTGCCGGCAGGATCAGCGACGGGCAGGCGGTCGACATCGGGGTGGGAGTCGGCGGGCTCACCATCAATGGCGAGAGCGGCTTCGGCGACGGACGGGGCTTCGGGCTTCGGCCGGAGGGCTCGGAGAGCCAGCCGCCAACGGTGCATTAGCAAGTAGGCAATAGGCAGTAGGCAAAGAGTGCCGCCCCCGGCCTATCGCCCTATTGCAACTAATTGCCGGCCTGCGCGACGCGGGTGGCGTCGGGGGCTGCCTTCATCATGGCCACGATCTTCTGCATGTGTTGACGGAAGGCGGCGAGATTCTTGCCGGTGAGCTGACGACCACCGGTTGCCTTGACCTTCAGCGGATTGACCGGCTTGCCGTCGATGCGGATCTCGAAATGGGCATGCGGACCGGTCGAGCGGCCGGTCGAGCCGACGAAGCCGATGACCTGGCCCTGCCGGACGGCGACTCCCGGCTTTATGGTGGTCGGGATGCGGCTCATATGGGCGTAGATGGTTTCGTAGCTGTTCTGGTGGCGGATGCGCACGACCTTGCCATAGGCACCCTGCCAGCCGGCGGCAGTGATGACGCCGTCGCCGGCGGCTTTCATCGGCGTGCCGTAAGGCGCGGCAAAGTCGACGCCGGTATGCATGCGGTTATAGCCGAGGATCGGATGGCGGCGCATGCCGAAGCCGGAGCTGATGCGGCTGCCCGGCACGGGCGTGCGCAGGAGGTCGCGGTCGGCGCTGCGGCCGTTCTCGTCATAATAGCTGGTTTCGCCGTCGGGGGTGGTGAAGCGGAAAAAGCCCTTGGTCTCGCCGTCGACGGTGAGCGAGGTGTAGTGCACGACCTTGCGCTTGGTGGATGAGCCGGTGAGCGGATTGCCGTAGAAGATCTCGAAGGTGTCGTCGGCTTTCACCTGACGCTGGAAGTCGACGTCATAGGCGAAGACCTGCATCATCTGGGTGACGATGTAGTCGGGCACGCCGTTGTCCTTGGCGGTGGAGTAGAGACCGGCGCCAACCTTGGCGCGGGCTCGGTAGTAGGGCGACTCGGCGTAGCGCGAGCGGGTGCCTTCCTGGGCACCGTCGACCCGGGCGATGAAGCGGCCATCCTCGTCGGCTTCAACGACGATTTCCTCGTTGGGACCGGGCGAGAACGACAAGCGCACCGGCACGATGGCGTCCTGACCATAGAAATCGAGCTGGCGCTCCAAGGTGACGGTGAATTGCTGGCCAGCCTTCAAAAGGGTGGTCGGAAAGACGGGCTCGATGGCGCTGGCAAGGGCATGGGCCTGGTCGATGGTGACGCCGAGCTTGGCGATCTCGTCGGCGAGAGAGCCGTCACCTGGCAGGGTGATGGTCTCATCGACCGGCTCCGGGAGGGTCTTGGTGATGACGGTGATGTTGCCGCCGGTATCGAGCGAGGCCACCTGGAAGGAGCCGTCGATCACCTGCGGGCTGCCATAGGGAAGGGCGTCGGCACTGATCGAGGGATAGGCGCCGCCCTGGCCGCCGGTCAGCGCGCGGGCCGGGATCACGATGGCGCCGGTGACGCCCTGGGCCGTGTCGTCGGCGGGCGCCTCGCCCGG
>DATAOT010000142.1:0-13528 GCA_036265615.1 Aestuariivirgaceae bacterium | reverse complement strand
CATGTCGATCGAGCCCTTGTTCTGCGCCATGGTGCTCGCGCCCGTCGTGCTGGTCGAGGTCGAGGGGGCAGGACCGCCCTCGGTACCGGCCTTTGCATCAACGCCGCTGGCCTTGCCGGCGACCGATCCGGTCGAACTGGTATTGGTGGTGGCCTGCATTTTCGATGAGCCGACGGTCGAGGTGCCGGTGGCAGCCGAGGTGTCGGTGTTCGACGGGGCAGCGCCACTCTGGGTGTCGGTCGATCCCGAAACACCGCTCGGCTGGCCGCCGGCGATGGTGCCGGTCGCGCCTTCGCTGGTGGTGCCCTTCATTGTCTGGGCCGCCTGGACCGCCGGCGAGGCGTTGCCGGTAGCGGCAGGCCCGATGACATTCTCGATCTGCGACAGCCTTGCCTTGCAATCGGCAAAGGCCGGGCTCGCAAAGATGCCAAGCGCCACCACGGCAGCCGAATATTTCAATAATTTCATGGAGGCCCTCCTTGAACGATCAGGGTTTATCGCCGCATCAAACGCCGCGGATATCATTAAAACCCTTCGCTCAAGCAGCGGTTCCGCTCATTTCGACCGATTGCAGTCGCAACGATCAGGGGGTGTAGAGGTCGGCATGCGCCTCGCGCAGGGCGGCCTTTTCGATCTTGCCCATGGCGTTGCGCGGCAGCGCGCCAACCATCAGCACCCGCTTCGGCAGCTTGAACCTGGCAAGTCGGTCCTTGAGACCGTCGAGCACCGTCCGATCGTCGAGGGTTGCACCGGGCGTCGGCACGACGAGGGCGGTGACCGCTTCACCGAAATCCGGATGCGCGAGGCCGATCACGGCGCATTCGGCGACGCCTGGGATCGCCTCGATGGCATTCTCCACCTCGCGGGGATAGACGTTCAATCCACCGGTGATGATCAGATCCTTGCTGCGGCCGACGATGTGGACATAGCCCTGCTCGTCGATCCGACCGAGATCGCCGGTGATGAAAAAGCCGTCGCTGCGAAACTCGGCAGCCGTCCGCTCGGGCCGCCGCCAATAGCCCTTGAAGACGTTCGGACCCTTGACCTCGATCACGCCGACCTCGCCCTGGGCCAGCGGGCGGCCGCTCGGCGGATCGGCAATACGGAGCGAGACGCCGGGGAGCGGAAAGCCGACCGTGCCGGGGCGGCGCTCCCCGTCATACGGATTGGAGGTGATCATGCCGGTCTCGGTCATGCCATAGCGCTCGAGGATGGCATGGCCGGTACGCGCCCGCCATTGGGCGTGGACCTCGGGCGCGAGCGGTGCCGAGCCGGAAATGAAGAGCCGCATGCGGGCGGTTCGGGCGGCATCGAGGCGCGGGGCTGCGAGGAGGCGGGTATAGAAGGTCGGCACGCCCATCATGACGCTCGCCTGCGGCAGCTCGTCGATCACCTCCTCGGCATCGAAGCGCGGCAGGAAGCGCATGCGGCAGCCGGACAGCAGCGTGACGTTGGTGGCGACGAAGAGCCCATGGGTGTGGAAGATCGGGAGCGCGTGGAGCAGCGTATCGGCGCTGGTGAAACGCCAAAGCGCGGCGAGCGCCTCGGCATTGGAACGCAGATTCTCATGCGTCAGCATCGCTCCCTTGGATCGGCCGGTCGTTCCAGAGGTGTAGAGCAAGGCCGCGAGATCATCGGCTTCACGGGGAACCGTGGCGAATTGCGGCGATGCGGACAGTCCCTTGTCGGCAAGGGTGCCGGCCGAAACATCCGGAGTGTGCCAGACCCCCAAGGTTTCGAGGCGAGCCCCTGCCCGCCCGGCGACCGGCGCGAGCAGCGGTGCGGCCTCGGGATCGCAGACGAACAGCCGCGGTTCGGCATCGACGAGGAAGCTTTCGACCTCGGCCGGCGTGTAGCCGGTGTTGAGCGGCAGGAACACCGCTCCGGCGCGCAGCGCTGCAAGGTAGAGCATCAGGGCCTCGATGCTCTTCGGCACCTGCACCGCCAGCCGGTCGCCGACCCCGACGCCGAGCTCCCTCAGGGCATTGGCGAAGCGGGCCGACACCGCTTCGACATCGCCATAGGAGTAGTGCCGGCCATCGGTGAGCGAGGCGAAAAGGCGGTCGCGAGGATGGCCGCATGCAGCAACGCTGTCATAAAAATTGGTCATTGCATTTCTGCCTTCGCCGGCAGGGGACGCGAGCCGCCAAGCCGGCGCACCGCCGGGGCAGCGATGATCTCGCCGCGTTCGGCATAGGCCTCATGGTTGCGTTCGATCGATTCGAGCGCATAGAGATAATTGACCATCATGCCCGCGGCTTCGGCGAGAGCCTTGCGCGAGGTGTCGCCCAGCCAGTTCAAGCGTTCGAGCCGCGCCCCGTTGCCGAGATGGAAACGGGCCACCGGATCGAGCGGGCGGCCGGTGGCGGTCTTGGCGGCAAGCAGATAGGAGGCGGCAAGCGGCTCGATAATCTTGCGGAAGCGTTCGGCCTCCTCCTGGCTCTCCGGCCAGGCAGGGTCGTCCAGCGCGGCAGCAACCTCATCGGAGAGGAGGCGCTCGCTCTTGAGCCAGCGGCCGAAGCCCGGGATCGGCGACAGGGTGACGAAGGTGTCGAGACGCGGCAGGTCGCGGCGGAGCTCCTCGACAACCTGCTTGATCAGGAAATTGCCGAAGGAAATGCCGGCCAGCCCCTGCTGGCAGTTGGAAATCGAATAGAAGACGGCGGTGCGGGCCGCCGATTGCGGCAGCACCGCGCGATCCTCCTCGAGCAAGGGGGCAATTGCCGAAGGGATCGCGGTGGTGAGCGCCACCTCGACGAAGATCAGCGGCTCGTCCACGAGGGCGGGATGGAAAAAGGCATAGCAGCGGCGGTCCGGTGGATCGATGCGACGGCGCAGATCGTCCCAGTCGCGAATTGCATGCACCGCCTCGTAGCGGATGATCTTCTCCAGGATGTTGGCCGGACTCGACCAGTCGATCCGCTGCAGCACCAGGAAACCGCGGTTGAACCAGGAGCCGAGGAGATGGGCGAGGTCGCGGTCAAGGCCGTGGAGCGCCGGGCGGTCGCCGAGAACCGACAGCAGGTCGGCCCGCATCGCCACCAGCGCCGCGGTGCCGCCGGGGGCGCGGTTGAGCCGCCTGAACAGCTCCTGGCGGCGCGGCTCGGAGGCGTAGTGGATCTCCTGGGCGCGGTCGGCCGAGGGCGTGTCGCGCCAGGCTTGGAGCGCCGTTTCGAGCCGCGCCGTGTCGGGTCCGAAGCCGTCCATCAGAGCGGTGAAGAATTTCAACCGATCGGACGGCAGCAAGGCGGCGTAGCGGGCCAGCGCCTCGCTTGCCATGGCGGTGCCGGACGCCTCGCCGCGCCCCGACAGCAGCGCGCCCGAAAGTTCGAGCAGCGCCGCGACCGGGTCGCGGCCGTCGCCGCGCCATTCGCCGCGCGACAGGAGCGCCCGACCGCTCTCGGTGATCGACGTCAGGAGATCGGAGAAAAAGGAATTGGCCATGACACCTCAACGCCCTCAAGGCGCAACCTCGATCAGCGAGGCCTAGAGCGTCATGCTCTAAGCCCGAGAACAGCACGAGCCTCGGCCGCGGTGGCAGGCCTCGTGCCGTAATCGGCACAGAGATCGGCCACCCGCTTCACGAGCTCGGCATTCGAGCTCGCGAGGCGGGTGCGATCAAAGCGCACATTGTCCTCGAGACCGGTGCGGCAGTGGCCGCCAAGCTCGAGCGTCCAGCGGTTGACCTCGAGCTGGGCGGCGCCGATCCCGGCCGCCGCCCAGGTGGCCCGGGGCATCAGGCGCCGCAGCTCGGAGACCTCGAATTCCAGAACCTGGCGGATGGCCGGCATCGCATTCTTGATGCCGAAGACGAACTGAACATGCAGCGGCGGCTCGAGCAGCCCCTCCTCGGCCATGCGGACGGCCTGGTAGAGCATCGAAAGGTCGAACACCTCGATCTCGGGCTTGACGCCGAACCGCTTCATGCGCGCGGCCAGCTCGGCAATGAGCGTCGGGTGGTTCTCATAGATGATGGTCGGGAAATTGACCGAGCCGGTGGAGAGAGAGGCCATGTCGGGGGCGAGATCGAGCATCATCCCGCGCTCCGAGCCCTTGCCGGAGCGGCCGCCGGTCGAGAACTGGATGATCAGGCCGGGGCAGTGGCGGCGCAGGCCCTCCTGGACCCTGGCAAAGCGCGCAGGGTCCGAGGTCGGCGACTGATCGTCGTTGCGGACGTGGATGTGGGCCACGGTGGCGCCGGCCTCGAAGGCCGCTTGGGTCGATTCGATCTGTTCCTCGGGGGTGATCGGAACGGCCGGGTTGTTTTCCTTGCGTGGCACCGAGCCGGTGATGGCAACAGTGATGATGGTGGGAGCGGTCATGGCCTCTTGAGGTCACGGTCGAGCATGGCGACCCAGGGATAACGGCGCGCCACCTCATCGGTATAGCCGAGATTGTTGACGGTGGCACTGCGCGGCATCGCCTCGGCTGCATCGTAATTGGTGCCGACGATCCGGTCGGCGATGCCGGTGGCGATGCCGTAATTGCCCTTCTCGGCATGGAAATGGTGGAGCGCATGATGTCGGCGCAGGCGCTGCATGAAGGCGAAGGGGAAGCGCACGGGCAGATGCGCCGCGCAATGGAAGAACTCGTAAATGAGGAAGGCGATCAGCCCGCCCGCGGCGGTGGCGCAGGCGCCGGCCGGACCAAGGGTCGCCCAGCCGAGCGGCAGGGTGAGGCCGAAGACCAGCGGCAGTGTGGTGTAGAGAGCGCCGAACAGCACCGACAGGTCATTGGGGTTCATGTGGTGATCATAATGAACCCGGCGCCAGAAAGCGGCGGTGCGCGGCTGCTTGTAGAACAGCTGGCTGTGCAGCACGTAGCGATGGACCAGAAATTCCACCATCGGGTAGATCGCAGCCACCATCAATGGCGGCAGCAGCAATTGCTGCCAGCTCGTGGCGAGATCGATCGCGGCCGCGGCAAAGATCGCCGCCAGGCCGGAATAGATGGCAACCGAACGGTGGCTGGCGTAGGCCAGAAAGAATTCCCACGGCGTCATAGCCTTGGCCTTGCTCCAGGTCGCACCCCAGGCGGCATCAGACAGCAACATGCGCATTTCCCCGCTCCCTCGAAACAGCCGATCGCGAAACTAGCCAAAATCCGCAGCATTGGAAATTCCCGTCAGTTCTTTTACCGCAGCGGCTGGATTTCCTCACAGGAAATTTTATTTCTGCTCATTGATCTTGCGGTGCCTTGCTCCTAATTTGACCAGCGAATCCACGGCACAAGCGGGAGTTCCGGCCCATGTGCGGCATTGTCGGTCTCTACCTCAAGACATCGGCGCTCCAGCCCAGGCTCGGCGCGCTGTTTGCACCCATGCTCGTTGAAATGAGCAGCCGCGGCCCCGATTCGGCAGGGTTCGCCATCTATCGCGACCCGGTCGAGTTGGGCAAGGTCAAGCTCACGCTGGCCAGCGACGATGCCGCGCTCGACTGGTCGGAGGTGGCGGAGCACATCGAGAAGGCGCTCGACACCTCGGTTGCGATCGAGCCGATCGCCAGCCATGCAGTGCTGGTCACCGACGCCGACGAGCAGGCCGTGGTGCGCCTGCTCGAGCGCTCGTACCCCGAGATCCGCGTCGTCGGAGCGGGACACCTCGTCGAAATCTTCAAGGAGACCGGCTTGCCGGCCGACGTGGTTCGCCGCTTCGGGCTGACCAAGGCGCATGGGTCGCACGCCATCGGCCATACCAGGATGGCAACCGAGAGCGCGGTGACGACCGCCGGCTCGCATCCCTTCTCGACGGGCGATGATCTCTGCCTCGTCCACAATGGGTCGCTGTCGAACCACAACAGCCTGCGCGAGGAGTTGATCCGGCACGGCATGACGTTCCGCACCGAGAACGACACCGAGGTGGCGGCGGCCTACCTCACCCACCGCTTGCGGCAGGGGGACAGCCTCAGGCAGGCATTGGAGAACGGGATTCGCGATCTCGACGGCTTTTACACCTTCTGCGTCGGCACGGCGGACGGCTTTGCCGTGGTCCGCGACCCGATCGCCTGCAAGCATGCAGTGCTTGCCGAGACCAACGACTGGGTGGCGATGGCCACCGAATATCGCGCCATCGCGCAGCTGCCGGGGGCCGAGACGGCGCGGATCTGGGAGCCGGCACCGCAGACGATCTACACCTGGGAAGGCCACGCGGCGTGATCTCCTACAACATCGCCGAGCAAGGGGTGCGCGCCCTCAATGAGCGCCTGCACCGACTCGGACCCGACAGCAATGAGCGCCGTTTCCTGGTGAGGGAGCCGCGCGGGGCTCATGCCATTGCGGTCGGCGTCGAGGAGCCGGTGCTGATCGAGATCGAGGGTCATGTCGGGTTCTATTGCGGCGGCATGAACAACGGCGCCGAAATCGTGGTGAAGGGCCATGCCGGTCCGGGCATCGCCGAGAACATGATGGCAGGCTCGGTCAGGGTCATCGGCAATGCCAGCCAGGCGGCAGGCGCCACCGGCAATGGCGGCCTCCTCGTCATCGAAGGCGATGCCTCCTCGCGCTGCGGCATCTCGATGAAGGGCATCGATATCGTGGTCGGCGGCTCGGTCGGCCACATGTCGGCCTTCATGGCGCAGGCCGGCGCGCTCGCCATCTGCGGCGACGCCGGCGAGGCGCTCGGCGATTCGATCTACGAGGCGCGGCTCTATGTCGCCGGCAGGGTCACCTCGCTTGGCGCCGACTGCGTCGAGAAGGAGATGACGCCGCATCACCTGGACAAGCTTCAGCGGCTGCTCGAACTGGCGCGGATCAATGCCGATCCGCGGCGGTTCCGGCGCTATGGCTCGGCCCGCAAGCTCTATAATTTCAATATCGACAACGCCGACGCCTATTGAGGCGAGCCCGCATGGCCCACGACATCCCGCGCACCACGCCCCGCAAGTCAGCCACCTTCGACGATTACACTCTATCGGAGATTCGCCGCGCTGCGATCACTGGGATTTATGATATTCGCGGCGGCGGGGCCAAGCGCAAGCTGCCGCATTTCGACGATCTGCTGTTCCTCGGAGCGTCGATCTCGCGCTATCCCCTCGAGGGCTACCGCGAGAGATGCAGCACCGACGTGACGATCGGCACGCGCTTCGCCAAGCGGCCCATCAAGCTCAGGATCCCGATCACCATCGCCGGCATGAGCTTCGGCTCGCTGTCGGCCGAGGCCAAGGAGGCGCTGGGTCGCGGGGCAAGCCTTGCCGGCACCTCGACCACGACCGGCGACGGCGGCATGACGCCGGAGGAGCGCGGCCACTCGCAGACGCTCGTCTACCAATATCTGCCGTCGCGCTACGGCATGAATCCGGTCGACCTGCGGCGGGCCGATGCCATCGAGGTCGTGGTGGGCCAAGGCGCCAAGCCCGGGGGCGGCGGCATGCTGCTCGGCCAGAAGATCTCGGAGCGGGTGGCGGCGATGCGGTGCCTTCCCGCCGGCATCGATCAGCGCTCGGCCTGCCGGCATCCCGACTGGACCGGCCCCGACGATCTCGAGATCAAGATCCTGGAACTGCGCGAGATCACCGACTGGGAGAAGCCGATCTATGTCAAGGTCGGCGGGGCGCGGCCCTATTACGACACGGCGTTGGCCGTCAAATCGGGCGCCGACTGCGTGGTCGTCGACGGCATGCAGGGTGGCACGGCGGCGACCCAGGAGGTGTTCATCGAGCATGTGGGGCAGCCGACGCTTGCCTGCATCCCGCTCGCGGTCAAGGCCCTCAAGGAGCTCGGCATGCACCGCAAGGTGCAGCTCATCGTCTCAGGCGGCATCCGCAACGGCGCCGATGTCGCCAAGGCGCTGGCGCTCGGCGCCGATGCGGTATCGATCGGGACAGCGGCGCTCGTTGCGCTCGGCGACAACGATCCGGCTCTCGAGGCCGAGTACAATGCGCTCGGGACGACCGCGGGGGCCTATGACGACTGGCATGAAGGCCGCGATCCGGCGGGCATCACCACCCAGGATCCGACGCTGTCGAAGCGGCTCGATCCGGTTCGCGGCGGCCGTCGGCTTGCCAATTTCCTCAAGGTGATGACGCTCGAAACCCAAACCATCGCCCGGGCCTGCGGCAAGTCGCATGTCCACAATCTCGAGCCCGAGGATCTGGTGGCGCTGACCGTCGAGGCGGCGGCCATGGCACGGGTGCCGCTCGCCGGGACGAATTGGATTCCGGGAAAGTGAGGCAATAGGCAATAGGCAATAGGCAATAGGCAATGGCAATAGGCAGTGAACGGTGCCCTTCCCTACTGCCGACTGCCTAGCTATCGGCCGAGATAGCTTTCCTGCGAATCGTCCATCGCCTTGAGCCATGGCGTGTGGTGCACCGGCGCCATGGTGCCGGTCATGAGCGAGCGATAGGCATTGTCGCGGAAGCCCATGATGTTCTCGACCTTGTGGTGCTCCCACTCCATGAAGGTGCGGTTGGTGCCCTCGATATCAAATTTCGGATAGTCCGTGGCATCGATCAGCTCCTGAACATTGTCGCCCTGGAACCAGATCATCTGCTCGGCATCCTCGAGCTTTTCCTCCCGGGCCCGCCAGGCGGCGCTGTCCTTGCGCATCTCGTCCTTCGAAGGCAGCTTGATCCGACCCATGATGATGTCGCGGGCGAACCAGGCCTGCGCATCGAACATGTTGAAGGTGTAGAACTGGTCCTGCATGCCGAGATAGAACAGCTTGGGATTGTCCTCCCAGACCACGCCCTTGTAGAGGCCGAGCGGCCACATGCGGTTCTCGGTCTTGAGCCTGAGCTCGTCGGCGAGGAACGGAAAATGATGCTTGTAGCCGGTGCACAGGATGATGGCGTCGACGGATTTCGTGCTGCCGTCCTTGAAATACGCCGTCTTGTTCTCGACGCGCTGCAGCAGCGGCCGCTCCTCGAAGCCGGCGGGCCAGTCGAAGCCCATGGGGCGCGAACGGTAGCTCGCGGTCACCGAACGGGCGCCATATTTGTAGCATTGCGAGCCGATGTCCTCGGCGGAATAGCTGCGGCCGATGACGAGCACGTCCTGGCCCTTGAACTCGAGGGCATCGCGGAAATCATGGGCATGAAGAATGCGGCCGTTGAAGGTCCTGAAGCCCTCGAATTCCGGCACGTTCGGCGTGGAGAAATGGCCGGTGGCGACGACGACATTGTCGAAGTCCTCGGTCTCGACCCGATCGTTGAGGAGGTCGTGATGGGTGACGCTGAACTTGCCGCTGTCGTGGTCGTACTCGACATTGCGCACCGGCGTGCGGAAGCGGACCCAGTCGCGCAGGCCCGCCTTTTCGACACGGCCCTTGATATAGTCCCAGAGCACGGCGCGCGGCGGATAGGAGGCGATTGGCCGGCCAAAATGCTCCTCGAAGGTATAGTCGGCGAATTCCAGGCACTCCTTGGGGCCGTTCGACCACAAATAGCGGTACATGCTGCAATGGACCGGCTCGCCATATTCGTCGAGGCCGGTACGCCAGGTGTAGTTCCACAATCCTCCCCAATCGCCCTGCTTCTCGAAGCAGACAACCTCAGGGATGTCCGCCCCCCTGCTGGCGGCCGACTGGAATGCCCGAAGCTGCGCCAGTCCCGACGGGCCTGCCCCGATGACGGCCACGCGCTTTTTCATGATTTCCTCCCAGGTGGTGGTGCGCCAGCAGCGAATTGTTGGTAACTTTGGCGAACCATTTAAGACCAATTTGGACCAAAAGCGCCAGCGCCATGAACCAGATGCAACCCGTTGTTCGACGCGCACCACGGGCGAGCGTGGTGCTCGACCGATCGGTTCGGGCGCTGCCCAGCGGAACCGAGCGTTATGTGGTGCCCGGGGCCGGCTCGGTGGTGGTGCCGGTCTCGGCCGGCGACACTGTCACGGTCCGCGACGTCGAGGGCTGCCAACCCTGCGAGCTGTTGTTCGCCGGAGCGGACGGCAGGGTCGACCCGCGCGGCCTTGGCGTGCCGGCGGGGGCCCGACCCGATGGCCTTCTGGCGCTCCTTGCCGATGGCGGAGAGAGCGCGCGCCAGACGCGCGCGGCGCTCGCGCGGCGCGCCATCGATCTCGTCGGCAGCCGGGCCTTGCGGGTGTTCGGCGGCGATTCGCCGGCCGGCTCGACGGCGCGCTTCACGGTCGAGCGCGACGGGCTGCTCATCGTCGCGGCGCCGGGCGGGGTGATGGACGCCGAACGCCAGAACACCGCGACTGAGATCGAGCTCCTGATAGCGCGGCAGTTGCCGCCGACGGCGGGCCAGGACATGCGCCTGCCCGAGCCGCTGGCCGATCAGATCGACGATTTCCGCATCAAGGCAGCAACCGCAACCGCCTATCGCGTCAAGGCCGGCGATTACATCCAGGTCATCGATGTGGCAGGCCGGCAATGCACCGACTTCCAGTGCTTCTCGGCCCGCAAGCTTGACCGGGGTGTGGCGCTGCCGCTCGATGCGACAGTGACCCGAACGCTGCTCGGCCGTCTCTATCCGACCCCGGGCCTGCCGTCCAAGGGCTTCGCGCACGATTTCGAGCCGCTGGTCGAGATGGTTCAGGACACCTGCGGGCGGCACGATGCCTTCGCCACCGCCTGCAATGCGCGCTACTACGACGACATGGGCTATCCCGGCCATGTCAACTGCACCGAGAACTTCAATCGGGCGCTTGCCGAGTATGGCGTGCCGGCGCGCAAGGGGTGGGAGGCGCTGAATTATTTCTACAACACCAATGTCGACAGCAACAACCAACTCTATCTCGACGAGCCGTGGTCGCGGCCGGGCGACTATGTGCTGATGCGGGCGCTGACCGATCTCGTCTGCGTGTCCTCCGCCTGCCCCGACGACATCGATGCGGCCAATGGCTGGAACCCGACGGACATCCACATCCGCACCTATTCCGGCGCGGAAAAATTCTCACGAGCGGTGGCTTTCAGAATGACCCCCGACGCCGAACCCAAGCTGACCCGCGAAACCGCCTTCCACCCGCGCTTCTCCGCGCTCACGCGGAATTACGCCGAGTATCGCGGCTACTGGCTGCCGTCGCGCTTCAACAATGAGGGACCAACGGCGGAATATTGGGCCTGCCGCGAGCGGGCGGTGGTCATGGACCTGTCGCCCTTGCGCAAGTTCGAGGTGACCGGGCCCGATGCCGAGGCGCTGATGCAATATTGCCTGACGCGCGACATGCGCAAGCTGTCGGTCGGGCAGGTCGTCTACAGCGCGATGTGCTACGAACACGGCGGGATGATCGACGACGGCACCGTGTTCCGGCTCGGGGCCAACAATTTCCGCTGGATCGGCGGCGATGAATTCAGCGGCATCTGGCTGCGCCAGCAGGCGGAGAAGATGGGCTACCGCGCCTGGGTGCGCTCGTCGAGCGATCAGCTGCACAATATCGCGGTCCAGGGACCGCTCAGCCGCGACATCCTCAGAGAGGTGATCTGGACGCCGCCGTCGCAGCCGCGGCTCGAGGAGCTCGAATGGTTCCGCTTCGCGGTGGGGCGGATCGGCGATTTCGAAGGCGTGCCGATCGTGGTGTCGCGCACCGGCTATACGGGCGAGCTCGGCTATGAAATCTTCTGCCATCCACGCGATGCGGTCGCGGTGTTCGATGCGGTATGGACGGCAGGCGAGCCGCAAGGCATGGCAGCGATGGGGCTCGAGGCTCTCGACATGGTGCGGATCGAGGCGGGCCTGATCTTTGCCAATTACGAATTCTCCGATGCCACCGATCCGTTCGAGGCCGGCATCGGCTTCACGGTGCCGCTCAACAGCAAGGCCGAGGACTTCATCGGCCGCGAGGCGCTGATCGACCGGCGCGACCATCCGCGCCAGCGGCTGGTCGGGCTCGAGATCGCTGCCAACGAGGCCGTGGGGCATGGCGACTGCATCCATGTCGGGCGGGCCCAGGTCGGGGTCGTGACCTCGGGCATGAGATCGCCGGTGCTCAACCGCACCGTCGCGCTGGCGCGGATCGATGTCCATCACGCGGCCATCGGCACCGACGTCGAGATCGGCAAGCTCGACGGCCAGCAAAAGCGCCTGCCGGCCGTGATCGTGCGGTTCCCGCATTACGATCCCGAGAAGAAACGAGTCAGGGCATAAGAAAATCGCAAATGCACCCGAGGTCGAAGATGAAGCCGATCCAGCCGGGCGAGCGCCGCGTGGTGAACATCGCCGAGGCAAGCTTTCTGCCGTTCAAGGCGGACGGCCGCGAGGTCCCGGGCCAGAGCTTCCTCCAGCTCGACGACAGCCAGCCGCCGGGGGTCGGGTTCCACATCTACAGGATGGCGCCGGGCAGCTCGAGCCAGCCGCATGAGCACACATCGGCCGAGCAGTTCCTGGTGCTCGCGGGCGAGCTTGAGGACAATGACGGCTATGTCTACCGGCCGGGCGACCTCGTCTTCCTGAGCCGCGGCACCCAGCATTTCTCGACCACTCGGACAGGCTGCACGCTCGCGGTCTTCATCGAGAGCTGGGAGGAGAATTTATAGCGGGAAACCTCAACCGCCCTCGATTGCCGGCAGCAGATCGTTGCTCTCCTCGATCCTCAACATCCGCACGTCCCTGACCACCTGCGAGAACCACGAACAGTCGCGGGCAACATCCTGTATGGCCAGCACGCAGCGAACCGGATCGACGGTGTGGTCGCCGAAATAGACGCTTCCCTGCTGCCGATTGAAGCCATGGCGTGCCAGGACCCTGGCGATGTCCTGATATGCGTTCTGCCAGGACGCCGCATGATACAGGTTCTGCATCGCTGCCGTGTCCAGGTCGAAACAGATTGCATACACGCGCTGGCTCCCCTGCGGCCGCTGGACGACATACGACCATGAGGGGGTGGGCACTGCCGGCTCGGTGCGCCCGGTTCTCCTGCCATCGGATTTTGGTGAGCATCGAATCCTCCCCGACCCGACCAAAAGGCTGCCACCCCCATTGCGCGCGGTCAATCAAAATCCAACCACAGGTTGTGATTCAGGGAGCTTCAGTCTGAACGACAGCATGCCATCCTGATCCATTCTTCGATCTCGCGTGTCGTTCCTCGTGCCTGCCCCCGCGAAGCATGGAGGCGCCATCCTATACGTCTTCGCGTTGTGCCGTTCGGCACAGTCCTGGGCCAAAGGCTCTTTTCGAGCACAGAACGACTTCCCTTTCCCTCATGGCCGGGCTTGACCCGGCCATCCAGTCTTTGCCTCGGAAATCTCTGGATGGCCGGCTCGGGGGCCGGCCATGAGGGATAAGGGAGGATCGCTATCGCACTTATTCGCGAGTTCAGCTCCGCTCCTCACGGCAGCTTGTCGTCGATCCCCTTGACGTACCAGTTCATCTTCAGGATCTCCGGGTCGGGGAGCGGCTTGTCGGGCTCGCCGGCGGTTGTTCCGTCCTGCCTGGTGATCGGGCCGGTGAAGGGATGGAGGGCGCCCGAGGCGATCTTGCTGGTCGTCGCTTCGGCCATGGCCTTGACATCGTCGGGCATGTTGGTGAACGGCGCCATCACCACCATGCCGCCGCCGATCCCCTCCCAGGTGTCGGTCGATTTCCAGGTGCCGTCGAGCACCGCCTTGGCGCGGGCGATGTAATAGTCGTTC
>DATAOT010000141.1:0-6906 GCA_036265615.1 Aestuariivirgaceae bacterium | reverse complement strand
CCGGATGTGATCGCATCGGGCAACATCGGCTGCATCACCCAGATTGCCGCGGGCACGTCGATCCCGGTGATGCACACCGTGGAGCTTCTCGACTGGGCGGCGGGAGGACCGATGCCTGAAGCGTTGAAGCGAGACCGGGTGAGGGGTGGTTGAGCTGGCGAGACATGCCCCTCATCCGGCATTCGGCCACCTTCTCCCCGTAGGAACGGGGAGAAGGAAAATCAGGGACGCCGTTGATTCGCTAGCTTTGAAGCGTCCGGGCCCCTGTTCACGACTTCGGCAGCAATACGTGGTCGATCGAGTGGATGACGCCATTCGACTGAAACACGTCATAGACCGTGACGTTGGCCGCGCCGCCTTTGCCGTCGGTCAGGATGATGTTGTTGGGGCCGTTCATCCTGGCGGTGAGCCATTCGCCATTGGCAGTCTTGAGCTCGGCTGCGCCCTTGCCTTTCTTCACGGCGGCTTTGAGCTCGCTCAAGGTCCAGCGGCCCGGGACGACATGATAGGTCAGGACCCTGGTGAGCGCTTCCTTGTTCTCGGGCTTGAGCAGCATGTCGACGGTGCCGTCGGGGAGCGCGCTGAAGGCGGCATTGACCGGGGCAAAGACGGTGAACGGCCCCTTGCCCTTCAAGGTCTCGACAAGGCCCGCAGCCTTGACGGCGGCGACAAGGGTGGTGTGATCCGCGGAATTGACGGCATTCTCGACGATGGTCTTGGACGGGAACATCGGCTGGCCGCCCACCATCACGGCGGCGGCATTGGCCTCGAGGGTGGCCAAGAGGCTTCCGGCGAGCACGCAGGCAAGCAGGGTCTTCCTGATCATGGACGTCATCCTTCAAGTTGGTTTCTGTGATCTCGCAACCCGAATTACGGAGCCTTGCCAAATCGCGGTTTCAGCAGCCGCGGGCCGGCGCTTCACAAAGCTGTGAGGGCGCACAAAAAGAAAGGGCGGCCCGAAGGCCGCCCTTCCATGCGCAACGGGTGACTTAGAAGTCCATCCCGCCCATGCCGCCGCCCGGGGGCATGGCAGGGGGCGCTTCCTTCTTCGGCCGCTCGGCGACCATCGCCTCGGTGGTGATGAGGAGCGAGGCAACGGAAGCCGCGTCCTGCAGCGCGATGCGGACCACCTTGGTCGGATCGATGATGCCGGCCGAGACCATGTCGACATAGTCCTCGGTCTGCGCGTCGAAGCCGAAATTCCCCGACTTCTCCAGCACCTTGCCAACCACGATCGAGCCCTCGACACCGGCATTCTGGGCGATCTGCCGGATTGGGGACTCGAGCGCCTTGGAGACGATGTTGATGCCGGCCTGAATGTCGGCATTGTCGGACTTGAGGCCATCGACCGCCTTCTTGGCGCGCAGCAGCGCGACGCCGCCGCCCGGCACGATGCCTTCCTCGACCGCGGCGCGGGTGGCATTGAGCGCGTCATCGACGCGGTCCTTGCGCTCCTTCACCTCGATCTCGGTGGCGCCGCCAACCTTGATCACGGCAACGCCGCCGGCGAGCTTGGCAAGACGCTCCTGCAGCTTCTCGCGATCATAGTCGGAGGTGGTCTCCTCGATCTGGGCCTTGATCTGGTTGATGCGGGCCTGGATATCGGGCTTCTTGCCCGCACCATCGACGATCGTGGTGTTCTCCTTCTCCACCCGCACCTTCTTGGCACGGCCGAGCATGTCGAGCGTCACGTTCTCGAGCTTGATGCCGAGGTCTTCCGAGATCACCTGGCCGCCGGTGAGGACGGCGATGTCCTCGAGCATGGCCTTGCGGCGATCACCGAAGCCCGGCGCCTTGACGGCGGCAACCTTGAGACCACCGCGGAGCTTGTTGACGACCAAGGTGGCCAGCGCCTCGCCTTCGACGTCCTCGGCGACGATCAGCAGCGGCCGGCCGGACTGCACCACGGCCTCGAGCACCGGCAGCATGGCCTGAAGGCCGGAGAGCTTCTTCTCGTGCAGGAGGATGTACGGCTCGTCCAGCTCGGCAACCATCTTCTCGGCATTGGTGACGAAATAGGGCGAGAGATAGCCGCGGTCGAACTGCATTCCCTCGACCACGTCGAGCTCGGTCTCGAGGCTCTTGGCCTCCTCGACCGTGATCACGCCCTCATTGCCGACCTTCTGCATGGCGCGGGCGATCATATCGCCAATTTCCTTCTCGCCATTGGCGGAGATGGTGCCGACCTGAGCGACCTCCTCGGAAGACTTGATCTTCTTGGTGCGCTTCTTGAGGTCGTCGACGACGGTGCGAACCGCCAGATCGACGCCGCGCTTGAGGTCCATCGGGTTCATTCCGGCGGCCACCGACTTGGCGCCCTCGCGGACGATCGCCTGGGCAAGCACGCAGGCGGTGGTGGTTCCGTCACCGGCGACATCGTTGGTCTTCGCGGCGACTTCGCGGACCATCTGGGCGCCCATGTTCTGGAACTTGTCCTCAAGCTCGATTTCCTTGGCGACGGTCACGCCGTCCTTGGTGGTGCGCGGCGCACCGAAGGACTTGTCGAGAATGACGTTGCGGCCTTTAGGACCCAGCGTCACCTTGACGGCATTGGCAAGAATGTCGACGCCCTGCAGCATCTTCTCGCGGGCATCGGTCGCGAATTTGACGTCCTTAGCAGCCATTTATCGGCTCCCTCTATTGTGGAAACGGTGTTTGGGCGGAAACTTCAGGCGGCGGCCTTCTTGACGGTGCGGCCTTCGAGCACGCCCATGATGTCGGATTCCTTCATGATCAGGTATTCGACACCATCGATCTTCACTTCGGTGCCCGACCATTTGCCGAACAGCACGACATCGCCGGCCTTGACATCGATCGGGATCAGCTTGCCCGACTCGTCGCGTCCGCCCGGACCGACGGCGATGACCTCGCCCTGCATCGGCTTTTCCTGCGCGGTGTCAGGGATTATAATCCCACCCTTCGTCTTCGTGTCCTCTTCGACCCGTTTCACGACCACGCGGTCATGCAAAGGACGGAACTTCATGCGCTATCTCCTCAGCTTTGGGTAATTTCCTCGCAGCGAGGGGGCCTCCCCTCTGCCCTGCTAGCACTCCGCTTCAACGAGTGCCAACAGTCGGCGAGGACATAATTCAGCGGATGGCCGGCGTCAAGCCTGCAGCCGTCAAATTTTTCCTTCCGACTGCAATTTACCAAGCCGATAGGCCCGCATCGGGTCATCGCGCTGGTTCATGGCGATGGTGCGGGCGCAGCTCTCGCAGTCGAGCGCAATCTGGGCGGCGAGGGAAGCCACATCCGGGAATGCTCGGTCCGGCCGGATGAAGGCGAGGAACTCGACCATGAGCTCGCGACCATAAAGGTCGCCGGAGAAGTCGAGCAAGTGCACCTCGAGAAAGCGCCGCTCGCCGTCGAAGGTCGGGCGCGACCCGATATAGCCGGCGCCGGCCCAGGCCGCCCGGGGCGCCGGCCCGGCGGCATCGCGAACCCGCACGGCATAGATGCCGTCGCGGGTATCGGTGCCCGGTTCGAGCACGATATTGGCAGTCGGAAAGCCGATGCTCCGGCCGCGGCCGTCGCCGACGGTCACGGTGCCGAGCACCGACCACCAATAGCCGAGCTCATGGGCGGCAGCGGCGGGCGAGCCGTGGCGCAACGCCGAACGGATGGCACTCGAGGAGAAGGGGGCGCTGCCGGCGGGATCGGTGACCTGCTCGACCTGCGCCAGGGTAAAACCGAGCCGCGGCCCGAGCGCCCGCAGGAGGTCGGCATTGCCTCTGCGGCCCCTGCCAAAATGGAAATCGAAGCCGGTCACCACATGGCCTGCGGCGACCATCGCCGCGATAACGCGCTCGACGAAGCTTTCGGCCTCGAGCCCGGCGAGGGCAGCGTCGAAGGTCAGCGGCACCAGGAAGTCGGCCCCCAGCGCGGCAAGAAGGCGCGCCTTCAGGGGTAGCGGCGAGAGGCGGAACACCGGTTCGGCGGGGCGAAAGAAGGATCGCGGATGGGGCTCGAAGGTGATGACGCCCCAGGGCCGACCGGCGGTCGTCGCGGAACGCTGCGCCTCGGCGAGCAGCGCCTGGTGGCCGCGGTGGACCCCGTCGAAATTGCCGATGGCGACCGATGCGCCGCGCAATTCGGCAGGGAGCGGGGCAGCGGGATCGACGATGATCATGGTCGACCCCAGCGCAGCCGGTCCATATAGCCGCGAATGGCGATGCCGGGCGCTGCCACGTCAATGAGGGAGGCGAGGCCAGTCTCGTCCACACCGGCGATCTCCTCGCGGTGGATGCCCTGGCTGATGAACAGGGCAGGGAAGTGGTTGGCTGCCGCCCCGGCCATGTCGGTGACAAGGCTGTCGCCGATCGCGAGCACCTCCTCATTGACGACATCACGTGCCAGAACGTCGCGCGCCTCGGCGAGGGCGGCGCGATAGATCGGAGGGAACGGCTTGCCTGCCATCTCGACCTGGCCGCCGAGCAGGCGGTACTCCTCGGCAAGCAGGCCGGCACAGGGGAACAGGCGCTCGCCGACATGGACCACCCTGTCGGGGTTGGCGCAGATCATGGTCAGACCGCGCCGACGCATTTCGGCGAGCATCGGCGCGTAGTCGGCGCCCGATTCCCGGTGGTCGTCGAAGAGACCGGTGCAAAGCACGGCATCGGCCGCCTCGAAGCTGGTGAAGTTCACCGGCAGGTCGACGGTGAGATCGTGATCGCGGTCAGGACCGAGATGAAAGATGTTCTGGCCGGCACGCATTTCGATCAGGGCCCTCGTCACATCGCCCGATGACACCACACGATCGTAAATATCGGATGGAACGCCGAGGCGATCGAAATAGGCCACAACCCGGGGCCAGCGGCGCGGCGCGTTGGTCAGGAGCACGACGACGCCGCCACTGCCGCGATGGCGGATCAGGGCATCGCAGGCCTCGGGAATGGCGGCAGCGCCATTGTGAACCACGCCCCAGACATCGCACAGCCAGACGGGGTGCCGGCGACTGAGCTCGCGGGCTGACTCAAGCTTCGGTAAAGGCAATGCGCTCCGCTCCGGGTGGCAGTATCGGAGCTTGGTGGCTAACAGCGCGGCCCAAGCCGGTCAAGCGACGGCCGATTCGAGCGTCGTCGTGCCGGCCCGGTGCAGCACCCGCCGCGGCGGCGAGAAGAGCGGCCCGCGGGCGAGCGAGGCGTAACCCAGAACCGCCTCCAATTCCCGCTCGCCGGCAACGTTGGCAGCGATCACGCTGACGCCATGCTCGCCAGCCTCGCGGAAGAGCTTGAGGGCCGGTTCGCGCACCGACAGGTTGGAAGCGGTTGCCGCCCTTGCGATGATGCCGGCATCGATGTCGATGAACTGGAAACCGAGGTGAGAGAGGGCCGGAATGTCCGGTCCGGCGACATCGGTCTGGGACATGGAAAAGGTGGCGCCGAGCTCGGCGAGCCAGGCGAGGCCCTCAAGCCCGCTCTCCTCAAGGCTGGCGAGGCCCTTCTGGGTGATGTCCACCACCAGTCCGCCAGCGACGTCGCGCTCCTGGCGGATCAGCGCGAGCAGGCGGGCTATGAAGTCCTCATCGCTGAAGGAGGCGGGCGACAGGGGGCAGAAAATGCCGATGATGCGGTTGCGGGCACGAAAGCGGCGGGCCACCGGCACGACCTGGCGGAAGCACTCGAAATCGAGCGCCGGGGTCTTGCGCACCGGGATATAGGTGCCATCGGCACCCGGCTCGGCCAGCGAGGCGCGATAATAGACGGTGCGCGCTTCCTTGATGCGGACGATGGGCTCGAGAAAGAGCTCGACCTCCGGGCGTGGCGGACCCCGCTCAGGCCGCCGAACCGGTGGCGCCGCCGGCTGGTCGGGGAGGGCAACGGCGGTAGCGGGACGGCCGGCGATGGCATTGATCGCCCCCTCGATCTCGTCAACGTGTTGCTCCAGCTGTGGCGACTGGGGAGGTGTGAAACGCTCGATCGCGACGAGCCGGCCCTCGATCTCCATGAGTTTTTCGCCGAGCGCCGCGCTATCGGCACGAAGCTCGTCGAGGCGGCGCTGGCTGTCGGCTGGTCCGCTGTCGCGTTGGGAGGAGCCGCCGAACTGGCCGTGACGCCGGCGCCAGACAATCGAAAGCAGCTGGGCAAGGCCGAGCAGCAGGATCGCGCCGGTCAGGGCCACGTCACTGCGCCGCCACACAAGCAGGCCATAAAGCCCGAGCACGACCGCCAGGAAGGCAAGGAGCACGACCAGAATGGCAAGCGCGGTGTGGCTTCTGCTCATGATTTCCCTGACCCCGGCCCGCCCACGCGGTGCAGCCGGGAGAGTAGCAACACCCAACCGCCGCTGACAACGGAAACCCCGCTGGCTGACCGGCCATGGCCGTGTTAGCCTGCAGCAACTCCAACGGGAGGCCCCCATGCAGAAAATCCTGCTCGCTCTTGCGTTTGTTGCCGGCATGACGCCGGCCTTGGCGCAGCAAGTGCCGATGGCCAGCACCGACAACCCGGCCTCGTCCTTCATCGAACGCAACGGCGACGCCGGAGCCTATTCGGCGCCGTCGGCACAGGTCGCGCCGGGAGAAGACGCGGCAACCATGGAGGGCACGAGCCGGACGCTGCCGCACAGCCGGATGGAGCATGGCTGCCACGGCTCGGAGCGCGTGGAGACGCCGGCCCTGACGAACTGAGCCTCCTCTATCCTCATGGCCGGCCCCCGAGCCGGCCATTCAGGGGGTGATGCAGAAAAAGACTGGATGGCCGGGTCAAGCCCGGCCATGAGGGAAAGATGTGATCCCTGCCGCCCAGCTGGCCCTAACCGATCGCGTCGAGGACGGCGGGAACGCGCTTCGAGAAGATCTCGTCGATCTGGGCGCGGCTGATGATCAGCGGCGGCGACAGGGCGACCGTCTCGCCGCTGATGCGCAGCATGATGCCGTGATCATGGAAGCCGGATTCCATGGCCTTG
>DATAOT010000140.1:0-52925 GCA_036265615.1 Aestuariivirgaceae bacterium | reverse complement strand
GCTCGCTCATGACCGGCACCATGGCGCCGGTGCACCACACGCCATGGCTCAAGGCGATGGACGATTCGCAGGAAAGCTATTTGCGGACGTGAGTAGGGTCCGGACTCAAGCGATCCTTCTTTTCCCCTCGCCCCGCGGCAGCGGGGAGAGGGCGTAGGGGGTGCGAAGCACCGGGTGAGGGGTGGTCGAGCTGGCTAGAAGAGCCCCTCATCCGCCCCTCCGGGGCACCTTCTCCCCACTTCGCGGGGAGAAGGGAGAATTTGGGGGCGCCGACTCGCAAACTTAAAGGGTCCTGACCCTACTGCCTATTGCCTATTGCCTATTGCCTATTGCCTATTGCCTATTCTTCGTCCGCTTCCGCTTCCATGTTGACGACGCTTTCCGCGAGCTCGGTCAGGGCCTGGTCGGTGGCCTTTTCCTCCTCGAGCGTCTGCTCGAGCAGCCTCACGGCCCTGTCGAGTCCGAGCTCTCCCGCCCAGGTTCTCAGCGTGCCGTAGCGGGAGATCTCATAATGCTCGACCGACTGGGCGGCAGCCAGCAACCCTGCGTCAAGCGCGGGAGAGCCCTTGTAGTCCTCGATGATCTCCTGCCCTTCCTCGATCATGCCGAGGATGGCCGGACAGTTCTTGCCCTGGGGCTTGGCCTCGATCAACCCGAAGACCTCATCCAGTCTCTGGACCTGCCCCTCCGTCTCGCGGCGATGCTTCTCAAACGCGGCGCGGAGATCGCCGCTCTGGGCGGCCTTGGCCATCTTGGGCAGAGCCGTCAATATCTTCTTTTCAGCAAAATAGATGTCCTTGAGCGTATCGCGAAACAGCGTGTCCAGCTTCTTTGGTGTTCTTGCCATCAACTCCTCCTTGTCGAGATTTCCAGAAAGCTTCGCTGGCCAACGAATGTTCCCGTTCGGCGCGGGAGGCGCTCCTGCCGGCATCGTCGAAGCGTCAGACCGGGGCAGTCCTGGGGCGGATCGACGTCAACCCTTGCGGCTCTTCTTGGCCGGAACCTTCTTGCCTTTCTTGCGGGCCTCGGACAGGCCAATCGCGATCGCCTGCTTCTTGCTCGTCACCTTCTTCCCGCTCCTGCCGCTCTTCAGCGTGCCCTGCTTGCGCTTGTGCATGGCACGCTCGACATCCTTGGATGCGCTCCGGGATTCCTTTGCCATTGTTGCAATCCTCGTATTCACCCCCGGCAACAATTAATCGCGGAGCGAGACACAAAGGTTCCGTCAGGCAGGCCGGCGATTGAGGGTTGAAGGAGCGGACCGGCGGATCATCGAGCCGGGGAGGCGGTGGCCGTGGTGCGGAAAAGGACAAGGCTCAAGGCGTCCAGATAAAGACCGAAGGCGGCCTTTATCGAACCCTTGCTCGGATCGTCATGCGGGTAGAATTGCCGGTCAAGGTGCCTGATCCGGTTCATGCGGCAGGCGGTGAGGCCCACGAGAAGGAGGACGCCGGCAACAGAAATGATGAACAGCAGAGCGCTGCATTCGCTGGACCATCCGACCAGGGCAGCGTCAACGACACCCGCCAGGACCGCGATCAGCAAGGCCGCAGGCGTCGAGGGAGGATCTTCGGTGAGGTGACCGTAGAGGCTCAAGGTGCCGATCGAGATCGCCATCGCCAAAAACGCCGGTGCAATCGGCACGCCGGCGAGCACCGGAAGCACGCTGCCAAGCGACAGCCCGATCAGGACGGCATAGGCCCAGAAAAGCGCCTGGGCGGTCTCCTCGCCGAGGTTTTCCAGGGCAGAAGCGGCCAGGATCGCGAAGGCGACGGGAAGCAGGACGATCGGCCAGAACAGGAGAGTCCGCGCCAGTGCCTGATCGAGGCCGGAATCATGCGCGATGTAGGCCACGAGGCCGGTGAGCGCCAATCCGCCGACGAGGTGGTTGCAGACTGCAAGCAGATACAGTCGCAGGCGCCTTTCGCGTGCAGCACCGGTCGGCAGCAAGGGGGCAAGCTTGTGCCTATGCGTCGTCCTTCGATCGTAGTCGTTCTGCATGGCGTGCTCCTGAACGAGCGGGCCGCACGGTCAGAACGGATAACGCAGGACCGCGACAAGCGATGCACGGCCGAAAGCCGTGCGGCGTCCTTCTCAGGAGCGAGGCGTTGGAGCGCAAGCCTGGCGATGTCCCCCCTTCGCTCGAAGGAGGGACATCGGCGCCCTGCTGCTCAGTAACCGTAGATCGGGACGCAGCCCCAGCGGTAGGTCCAGCGAAAGCCGTAACCACAGGGTCCGCCATAGTAGCCGCCGTAGACCCACGGAGCGCCCCAGCCTGCAAAGCCCCAACCAGGCCCGTACCAGCGCCGGTGACCCCAACCGCCGTGCCAGCCGCCGCCATGCCAGCCACCGCCGTGCCAGCCACCACCATGCCAGCCGCCGCCGCCGTGCCGCCACATCATGCCGCCGCCGCCGCCGAAGCCGCCATGGCCATGGAAGCCGCCGAACCCACCGCGCACTGCGATCACCTTGTCCGACGAGGCCTGATCGGCCCCATCGAGCAGGATGGCGTGGGGCTGCAGCACGGCAGTGGCAGCTCGAGCCGGCTCTGCGACAAAAAAGGCGGCTGCAGTGGCTGCGGCCGCCAAGAAAATCGTTCCTACGAACTTGAACATTTGATTCAATTCCTCAACACGACGCCCTGTTGCAAGTATAGATGAAGAATTACTAGGGAAGAGTGAATGCTAATAGTGAATAGGCAGGTGGGCAGTAGGCAGGTAGGCAGGTAGGCAGGTAGGCAGTGGGCAGGGACAGCGAGGCCACGCGTGGCAGGCATGACTGCCCAATTCGGGGTCGCAATCATTCGGCAGTCGCAATCATTCGAATTTCGAATTGTTGGATTGCGTGGCGAAATGGTTCGCCGTCAGGGGGCGGGTGTTAGGGTTCCATGTCTTGGGAAACCGACGTCGCAGGGGTCATCACCATGGAACTGCCGCGCCTTGAAAGGGCCAATTGTTTCACGCGAAACCACGTGCAGATTTGCGTGCTCCAACTGGTGTTTTTGGTCACTTTTTTGATCAGTTCTGCAGCACATAGCGAGCCGCAATGGCTCACCTTGCCGCCAACACCGACGCTGCCGGCGACCTCCCAAAGCGGCCTTGCCCCGGTTAACGGCATCAAGATCTGGTACGCCGTCTTCGGCCAGGGCGAGCCGGTCATCCTGCTGCATGGCGGGCTTGCCAACGCGAATTACTGGGGCAAGCAGGTGGCGGCGCTCCAGCCGCATTACCGCGTCATCGTCATGGACAGCCGCGGCCATGGCCGCAGCAGCCGCGACACCCGTCCGTTCGGCTATGACCTGATGGCGTCCGACGTCATTGCATTGATGGATTTCCTCAAGATTTCAAAGGCTTCCATCGTTGGCTGGAGCGACGGCGCAATCATCGGGCTCGACATTGCCATGCATCATCCGGATCGGATCAGCAGGCTTTTCGCCTTCGCGGCCAATTCCGATCCGAGCGGCGTTGCCGACATTGCCGCAAGCCCGGTGTTCAATGCCTATATCGCCAGGGCTGAAAAGGAATTCGAGGCGCTGTCGCCCACACCTGATCAGTATAAATCCTTCCTCGATCAGATCGGAACCATGTGGCAGACGCAGCCAAAGTGGACTGCTGAAGACCTTAAGAAGATCAAGACGCCGACATGGATCGTCGATGCTGACCATGATGAGGCAATCAAGCGGGAAAATACCGAGTTCATGGCGGCAAATATTCCGGAGGCCGGTCTTCTGCTTCAGCCGCAGGTCAGTCACTTCTCGTTTATTCAGGACAGCGAGCAGTTCAACGAGGATGTGCTTCACTTTCTCGACCATGTGAAAGGTCGGTAATGTGACGTGCCGTCAGCGGAACCGGGCGATAATTTGGATGTTCATTGAACAAAGGCGAGCAACTGCGATTGCGATAAATGACTGAACTGAATGGCCGCTGCACCAAGCCGATCGGCGATTACGGGCTGATCGGCAATCTGGCCACGGCGGCTCTGGTCGGGCGCGACGGCTCGATCGACTGGCTCTGCCTGCCGCGCTTCGACTCGCCGGCCTGCTTCGCGGCGCTGCTGGGCACGCCGGAAAATGGGCGGTGGCTCATTGCTCCCGATGACACAAGCAGCAAAAACTGCCGGATTTCGCGGCGTTACCTGCCCGGGACGGCGGTTCTGGAGACGCGTTTTGCGACCCAATCGGGCGAGGCGGTGCTCATCGATTTCATGCCGCTGAGCGAGGACGAGGAAAAGGTCGATCTGGTGCGGATCGTGCGCGGAATCAAGGGCACGGTCACCTTCACGATGGAGCTGGTGCTGCGCTTCGCCAATGGCCTCGCCATCCCCTGGGTGCGCCGGCGCGACTACGGCCTCAGCGCGATTGCCGGGCCCGATGCGGTCGAATTGCATACGGCGGTGGCGCTGCACGGCCGCGACATGCGAACGCTGGCCAACTTCGAGGTTCGCGAAGGGGATTCGGTGCCGTTCTCGCTCTCCTATCACCGATCGCACAAACGGGCGCATTTCGTTCCCGACCGCGCCGAAAGCCTGGAGAAGACTTCGTCGTGGTGGCAGGAGTGGTCGAACCGCTGTCATTTCAACCATGAAAACGCGGCTTGGGGCGAGGCGGTCATGCGATCGCTCATCACCTTGAAGCTTCTGACCTATGCAAAGACCGGCGGGATCATTGCGGCGCCGACGACGTCCTTGCCCGAGGCGATCGGAGGGACCCGCAACTGGGACTACCGCTATTGCTGGATACGGGATTCAGTGTTCACGCTTTACGCGCTGCTCAATGCCGGCTATCGCGAGGAGGCCCAGGCGTGGCGCCAGTGGCTGATGCGGGCGGCGGCCGGGAACCCGGCGCAGCTTCAAATCATGTACGGCGTTTCCGGTGAGCGCTGGCTGCCGGAAAACGAAGTCCCGTGGCTTGCCGGCTATGCCGGCAGCCGGCCCGTGCGGGTCGGCAACAAGGCCGCCGAGCAACGCCAGCTCGACGTCTATGGGGAGCTCATCGATGCCCTGCAGACGGCCCGCGAGGCCGAATTTCAGCCGCTTGACGAGGGGTGGCCGTTCCAAAAGCTGCTGCTGTCGCATGTCGAGAAAGTGTGGCAGGAGCCGGATCACGGCATCTGGGAGATGCGCGGTCCGCCTCGCGCCTTCACGCATTCGCGGCTGATGTGCTGGTGTGCCTTCGAGCGCGCCGTCAAGGGGTGCACCCGCTTCGGCCTCGACGGCTCGCCCGATCATTGGCGCTCGATTGCGGAGACGATCCATGCCGAGATCTGCGAGAAGGGCTTCGACAAGAGGCGCAACAGCTTCGTCCAGCATTATGGCGGCGAGGCGCTCGATGCCGCGCTGCTGCTCATTCCGCAGGTCGGGTTTCTGCCGCCGAAGGATCCCCGCATCATCGGCACGATCGAGGCGGTCGAGACGGAGCTCATGGCCGACGGCTTCGTGCGCCGATACTCGACCAGCAAGGTCGACGACGGCATTCGCGGCAGGGAGGCGGCCTTTCTGGCGTGCTCGTTCTGGCTTGCCGACGCCTATGTCCTGCTCGAGCGCTACGATGAAGCTGCCGCTCTCTTCGAGCGCCTTCTCAGCATCCGCAACGATCTCGGCCTGATGTCTGAAGAATATGATCCCGAGGCGAAGCAGCTCCTGGGCAACTTCCCGCAGGGCTTCTCGCATGTCGGCCTGATCAATACGGCCTATAATCTCATCAAGGCGCATGGGCCGGCACGACAGCGTTCCGAGGGCAAGCCCGCGCGCCAGTCGAAGCAGCAATGAAAGGCACCGCGACATGCAGCTTGGGTTGATCGGGCTCGGACGGATGGGCAGCAACATCGTCCGGCGCGTCGTGCGCGCGGGGCATCGCTGCGTGGTCTTCGACCGCGACGCAAAGGCGGTCGCGTCATTGGTGACGCAAGGGGTGACGGGTGCTGATGATCTTCAAGGGCTCGTATCCGAGCTCGAGAGGCCGCGGGCGGTGTGGGTGATGGTGCCAGCCGGCGCGCCGACGGAGGAGACGGTGGCGCAGCTCGGCGCGCTTCTCGAAGCCGGGGACATGGTGATCGATGGCGGCAACTCGTTCTACAAGGATGACATCCGCCGCGCCCGGCAGCTGCAGGCCAAGGGCGTGCGCTACATCGATTGCGGCACCAGCGGCGGGATCTGGGGGCTCGACCGGGGCTATTGCCTGATGATCGGCGGCGAGAAGGAGGCGGTGGAGCATCTCGATCCGATCTTTGCAGCGCTGGCGCCCGGAACAGGCGACATTCCACGCACGCCGGGACGCGGCAAGCGCGATCCCAGGGTGGAGCGCGGCTACCTGTATTGCGGCCCGAGCGGCGCCGGGCATTTCGTCAAGATGGTTCACAATGCCGTGGAATATGGGCTGATGGAGGCCTATGCGGAGGGATTCAACATCCTCAGGAGCGCCGCCGAACGGCCGATCAAGGACGAGAGATATGCATTCGACCTCGCCGACATCGCCGAGCTGTGGCGACGCGGCAGCGTCATCGGCTCCTGGCTTCTCGATCTTGCGGCCAAGGCGCTGGCCGAGGACGGGGAACTCACGGGCTATTCCGGGGTGGTCGAGGATTCCGGGGAAGGCCGCTGGGCGATCGACGCGGCGGTGGAAGAAGCGGTTCCCGCCGAGGTTCTGGCGGCGGCGCTCTTCGCCCGCTTCCGGTCGCGCCAAAGGAGCAGCTTCTCCGACAAGCTGCTGTCGGCGCTCAGGCACGAGTTCGGCGGCCATCGGGAGGTTTCGCAGCGATGACCGCCGCGGCGCAACCGGCTGGACCGTGCGTCCTGGTGATCTTCGGCGCGACCGGCGATTTGACCAAACGGCTGCTGTTTCCAGCTGTCTACAATCTGCGTCGCGCCGGATTGCTGCCGCCAGGCTTCGCCATCGTCGGCGTGGCGCGTGCCGACAAGGACGACGAAGCCTTCCGGGACGACCTCGGGGCGAGCCTGCGTCAGTTCGGCGAAGGCGAGTTCAACGAGGATGACTGGCAGTGGCTTCGGCAACGCCTGTTCTATCTACGGGGCGAATTCCAGGATCCGCCGGCATATAAGCGGCTGGCGAAGCTGCTGTCGAAGATTGATGAATCTTATGGAACTGACGGCAATTATTTATTCTACCTAGCAACACCACCGCAAGCGTTCAGCGTCATCGTCCGAGAGCTCGGCGAGGAGGGCCTTTCCAAGGAACAGAACGGGCAGTGGCGCCGCGTCATCGTCGAGAAGCCTTTCGGGACGGACCTGGAATCGGCCCGGGCCCTCAACAAGGAGCACGAGCAGGTTCTTAGCGAGCACCAGATCTACCGCATCGATCACTATCTTGGAAAGGAGACGGTCCAGAACATCCTGGTGTTCCGCTTCGCCAATGGCATGTTCGAGCCCTTGTGGAACCGCAACCATATCGATCATGTACAGATCACGGTGGCGGAAACGGTGGGGGTCGAGAGCCGCGGGAAGTTCTACGACGCGACGGGGGCGCTCAGGGACATGATCCCGAGCCACCTGTTCCAGCTGCTTGCGCTGACGGCGATGGAGCCGCCGACCTGCTTCGACGCGGATGCGGTCCGATCAGAGAAGGTCAAGGTGCTCGAGGCGGTGCACCGTTTCGGCGCCGGCGACGCGCGGTCCAACGTGGTTCGGGGGCGATATGACCGTGGAACAGTCGAGGGCAGGCCTGTGGCGGGCTATCGCGAGGCGCCCGATGTGAACCCGCGCTCGAGGACCGAAACCTATATCGCCATCAAGCTGATGATCGACAATTGGCGGTGGGCGGGGGTGCCGATCTATCTCAGGACCGGCAAGAGCCTCGCCCGACGGCGCACCGAGATCGTGATACAGTTCAAGCAGGCGCCGCTCACGCTTTTCCGCGACACGCCGATCGAACGGCTGGTCGCCAATGACCTCACGCTTCACATCCAGCCCGAGGAAGGCCTGACATTGCAGTTCGGCGCCAAGATTCCAGGGCCGGACATGGCCATCAGCGCGGTAAAGATGAAGTTCGACTATCGCGATTATTTCAATGTCGCGCCAAACACGGGTTACGAGACCTTGCTCCACGACTGCATGACCGGCGATGCGACACTGTTCAAACGCGCCGACGAGATCGAAGCGAGCTGGCGGATCGTGCAGCCCATTCTCGATGCATGGAAAGCGGACCAGTCAGCCGACGTGCCGGCCTATCCGGCCGGAAGCAGCGGGCCGGAAGAAGCGGCAGCGCTTCTGACACGCGACGGACGGCGGTGGCGCGATCTGGAAAACGCCGGTCCGACGGGCGCAGCACACAGGTGATCGACACATGGCGGGCGGCCCGGCAACGAGCGTTGCGACCGATGCGCCGTCGATCGTCGTCGTCATGGGCGTTTCCGGCTCCGGAAAGTCGACGATCGGCGGCCTGCTGGCGCGGGAACTCGGCTGGGATTTTCAGGATGGCGATCAGTTTCATCCCGCGGCGAATGTCGAGAAGATGCATGCCGGCATTCCGTTGAGCGATGCGGATCGCCGGCCATGGTTGCAGGCGATCGCCGATTCGATCGACAAGATCCGTGATGCGCAGGGACATGCCGTCGTCGCCTGCTCGGCCTTGAAGCGAAGCTATCGGCGAATCCTGATCGGCGATCGGCCCGATGTCCGCCTCGTTTATCTGAAGGGCGATGCGCCGCTCATCGCCGGGCGCCTGGCCGGCCGTCACGGCCATTTCATGCCGCCGGAACTCCTGGACAGCCAGTTCCAGGCTCTCGAGGAACCGGGGCCGGATGAAAATCCGATCACGGTATCGATCGCCCAGTCGCCACCGGCGATCGTGGCCCAGATCACGACCCGGCTTCGAAGATGAACGCCAGCTAAACAGGCCTTTCAGCCAAGCTTCAGATCACCACTGCTATCAAAGAAACCAGACGGCGACGGGGGCGGGACGAGGTGCCAAGACTTCCGGTTGGCACCTCGATCCTCCCGAGAAAGCCGTAGGCGAGCCCTCACGCGAGCATGAAGCTCAAGGCCCCCCTAGATTCCCCTCCCCCACAGTTTATCATACACTCTCCAGCCACAATCTCTGGCGCAAACACGGTCGAGGGATCCGATGAGGGTGGCACGGCCCACGGTTTTCTGGCTTGGGATAGCGGTCGCCGCCATCATCATGCTCGTGCTGCTGCACGAAATCCTGATGCCGTTCGTGCTCGGGATGGTCGCAGCCTATCTGCTCGTCCCGCTCGTCGACAGTTTGGAGCGTACTGGTCTCAATCGGTCATTTGCAGCAATCATGCTCGTGCTGCTGCTTCTCGCGGGATTCGTCGCGATCATCCTGGTGATGACGCCCTTCCTGCTCGACGAGGTCCGCTTCTTCATCGCGGCCTTCCCAGGCTATGTCAGCCGCATCCAGACGCTGCTCACCAATGCGAACACGCCATGGCTGCGGAGCATCACCGGCCATGATCTGCGCATCGAGCAATCCGCCATCGACTTCATCAGCTCGCGGAGCAGTGCCTGGCTCGACGATCTGCTAAGCTCGCTGTGGTCGGGCGGCCAGGCGTTGATCTCGCTCCTCTCGCTTCTGGTCGTTGCGCCGATCGTCACGATCTATCTGTTGATCGACTGGCGGCACATGATCGCCACGCTCGAGGTGTGGTTCCCTCAGCTGCAGCGCGACGATGTTCAGCGGTTGACGCGCGACATTCACGATGCGGTTGCAGGCTTCATGCGTGGCCAGCTTATCATCTGTCTCATCCTGGCCGTGTTCTATGCAGCTGCGCTGAGGCTCACCGGGCTCAACCACGCGCTGCTGATCGGCATTGCTGCCGGACTGCTCAGTTTCATCCCGTATTTCGGAGCAGGTTCCGGGATGCTGATATCGCTCTGCGTTGCGGTCTCACAATTCTGGCCTAGCTGGATACCGATCATCGTCGTCGGCCTCATCTTTTTGATCGGGGAGACCTTGTCCGATTACGTGCTGTCGCCGCGGATCATCGGCTCACGCGTCAAACTCAATCCCGTCTGGCTGATGTTCGCCCTGTTCGCATTCGGATGGCTGTTCGGATTCGTCGGTCTGCTCATCGCCGTTCCACTCGCGGCATCGCTTGGCGTCGTCCTGCGGTTCGCGATGCGGCATCTCGAGGTACCCGATCCTTCATCCCGTCTCGAGGGGTGAGTTGCGGGAAGTGACGCGCTCAAGCGATGAAGGATCGCACCGACGAATAGCCGGCCCGTGAGGCGACAGGGGCCGTACCGTACGGTGTACGTCCGAACGCATCAGGAACCTACGGCCGGACTGACCGTTCTGACTTGGAGTTGGAGGCGGCCTCGATGCTCGACCTTTCCCCCGCCCGTGACCGCATGGTCGAGACCCAGATCGCGCGTCGCGGCGTGCGCGACCGGAATGTTCTCGAAGCAATGCGAAAGGTTCCGCGCGAAGCCTTTGTCGCGCCCGGCTTCGAGGAATTCGCCTATGAGGACGGACCGTTGCCGATCGGCGAGAGCCAGACCATCTCGCAGCCCTATATTGTCGCTCTGATGATTGAAGCCGCGGAAGTCAGTCCCGGAGACCGCGTGCTGGAAGTGGGGGCCGGATCGGGCTATGCGGCGGCGGTCATGGGCCAGATCGCCCGGGAGGTGCATGCGATCGAGCGGCATGCCTCGCTTGCCGAAGCAGCCAGGCAGCGCCTGACAAAACTTGGCTATGAGAATGTCTCCATTCATGTCGGCGACGGCACAAAGGGGTGGCCGCAAGCAGCGCCCTATGACGCCATTGTGGTCGCAGCAGGCGGGCCGGAGGTGCCTCCTGCCCTCAAACGTCAGCTCGCCATCGGAGGTCGGCTGATCATCCCGGTCGGATCGCAGGAACGGCAGCAGGAACTTCTGAAGCTGACCCGCCGCAGTGAAGACGCATATGAGGAAGAGGAGCTCGGCGGGGTACGATTCGTGCCGTTGATCGGAGAGCAAGGATGGTCAGAGGACGGACACCGCTCCGCCAGCAATCACGTTCCCGGACAGGCGCGCGGGCTGACGCTGCCCGAGATGGTCGCCGCGACGGCCGAAGCGCTGCCCTCCTTCGATGATGATGCATTTGGTGCCCTGCTCGATCGGTATGGCGATCGGCGGGTGGTGCTGCTTGGCGAGGCAAGCCACGGGACTGCGGAGTTCTACAGGGCGCGCGCTGCACTCACGCGGCAGCTCGTTGCGCGTCGCGGGTTCACCATCGTGGCGGTCGAGGCAGACTGGCCGGATGCCGCGGCAGTCGATCGATTTGTGCGTCACCGTCCGGCACCTGCAAAGGGCGAGCTGCCCTTTCAGCGCTTCCCGACATGGATGTGGCGCAATACCGAAGTGGCGGAATTCGTTGATTGGCTGCGGCGGCACAATGAAAGCATGCAGCCGGACCGCCGCACGAGTTTCCATGGACTCGACATCTACAATATGAGCGGCTCGATTGCCGCCGTCCTGGCCTATCTGGACAGACTCGATCCGGAGGCTGCAGAGGTCGCACGCGAACGCTATGGCTGCCTCACGCCGTGGCAAAGGGAGCCGTCGACCTATGGTCGCGCGGTGCTCACCGCGGGCTATCGCAAATGCGAGGAGGCGGTGATCGCTCAATGTCGTGAGTTGCTGGGGCATCACCTCGACTATGCCTCACAGGACCGAGAAAGCTTTATCGATGCGGTTCAGAATGCCAGGCTCATTGCTTCCGCCGAGCGCTATTACCGCATCATGTATTACGGTGGCGCGGAGTCGTGGAACTTGCGCGACAGCCATATGTTCGAGACTCTCACCCATCTCCTGGAGGCAAAGGGTCCCGACGCGAAGGCCGTCATATGGGCGCATAATTCCCATATCGGCGATGCCCGCTACACCGAAATGGGAGTGGTGCGCAGCGAGTTGAATATCGGCCAGCTCTGCCGCGAGCGCTTTGGCGACTATGCGGCCCTGATCGGTTTTGGTACGCATAGCGGCACGGTCGCCGCAGCAAGCGACTGGAACGGTCCCATGGAGGTCAAGCGCGTGCGCCCGTCCCATCGGGACAGCTATGAGCGGGTCTGCCATGAGGCCGGAATCCCCCGCTTCCTGCTGGACCTCAAGCGTGACGAGGCACTGCGCCGGCGGTTGGCCGAGCCGAGGCTCGAGCGATTCATCGGTGTCATCTACCGGCCTGATACCGAGTTGATGAGCCATTATTCCGAAGCGTGCCTGCCGCTCCAGTTCGACGCCTATGTATGGCTCGATGAGACTTCCGCGGTGAAACCGCTCGGTCCAGAACACATCAAGCCTGAGGTTCCGGAGACCTATCCATTCGGACTATAATGGTCCGGGCCATCGGATCTCGAAACTCACGATGCTGGAAAAATTCGCACGCTATCCTCTTACCTTTGGGCCGACGCATATTGAAAAGCTGACGCGGCTCAGCAGCCATCTCGGCGGCAAGGCCGAGATCTATGCCAAGCGCGAGGACTGCAATTCCGGCCTTGCGTTCGGCGGCAACAAGTTGCGCAAGCTCGAATATATCATCCCCGATGCAATCGCTTCCAACGCCGATACGCTCGTCTCCATCGGTGGCATACAATCAAACCACACGCGCATGGTCGCAGCAGTCGCGGCAAAGCTCGGCATGAAGTGCCGACTGGTCCAGGAAAGCTGGGTCCCGCACGAGGACGCCGTCTACGATCGGGTGGGCAACATTCTGCTCAGTCGCCTTATGGGCGCCGATGTACGGCTGGTGGATGAGGGGTTCGACATCGGCATCCGCAAGAGCTGGGCGGATGCTCTCGAGGACGTTAAAGCCAAGGGCGGCAAGCCGTATGCCATTCCGGCCGGTGCCTCGGTGCACAAATTCGGCGGCCTTGGTTATGTCGGCTTTGCGGAAGAGCTACGAGCACAGGAAAAGGCGCTCGGTTTCGCATTCGATTATGTCGTGGTCTGCACCGTGACGGGCTCGACTCACGCCGGCATGGTCGTCGGCTTCGCCAAGGACGGCCGTGCCCGCCGCGTGATCGGCATCGATGCCTCCGCCACCCCCGCTCAGACCAAGGCGCAGGTTCTGAAGATCGCGCAGGACACTGCGAGGCTCGTCGAGCTCGACCACGATATTGTCGCGGAGGACATCGTCCTGTTGGAAGATTATGCCTATCCGCTCTACGGCGTTCCTTCGGAGGCGACCAAAGAGGCGATGCGGTTGTGCGCGCGGCTCGAGGGCATGATCACGGATCCTGTTTATGAAGGCAAGTCGATGCAGGGGCTGATCGACCTCGTCAAGCACGGCTACTTCCCGGAAGGCTCGAAAGTCCTTTTTGCCCATCTCGGCGGCGCGCCCGCGATCAATGGCTACGCCTATGCGTTTCGGAACGGATAGGAACAGAGCGCGGCCATGCCGGTCGGCATGACCGCAACAAAAGGCTCGTTCAGCGAATGCCGGCGTCGATGAGCTTGGTCAAGGCATCGATGGTGTCCGGCGTGACCACGCCAGCGCCGGTGTTGAGCGACAGGCCCGGCATCTTGTACTTCGCGGTCAGCACACATTGCAGCACCGGCATGAAGCCCTGCAGATAGAGGAGCTGATCAAGAGTGGCGGTGACATAGCCTTTCTTGAGCCCATCGATGGTTGCCGGCCCAAGATCGATGCCGCCGACCACGATCTCGCCCGGCTTCCTGCCGGCTTTCTCCAGAACTTCGGCCAGCACGCCAGTGATCCCGCCATGCTGGGTTCCGATGGCTTTCAGCTTGGGATGGCTCTGAATGTAAGCGACAAGCACGGGCACGCCGAGAGAGACATCGCTGTTGATTTCCTGGGTGACCTCCAACCGGTCGACCTTGAGCCCGGCTTTCTCCAGGGTGTCGGCAAGGCCTTTCTCGGACTGACCGCGTTCAGCTTGGCTGAACACGCCGTAGACCATCGCTTCATCGCCAGACTTGAGGCCCTTGGCGAGCATGGCATTGGCGGTCAAGGTGCCGCCGGCATAGAGGTCAACCCCGGCGTAACCCGTGCCCTTGGTGCCGAACTCCTTCTGCAGATCAGTCATGGGCGAGTTGCCCACGGTCACGATGATCCCCTGGTCCGTGGCGGCCTTGACCAGATCGTGGAAGGCGGTGCCCCCGGGGTGGCCCATGATTTCGATGCAGGTGGGCTTGGCGGCGACGGCCTCCTTGAACTGGTTGATCATGGTCTCGGGCGCCCAGGCGGAAAACTGCTCCTTGAGCTCGACCCCGAAAGACTTGGCGGCCTGCGCCGCGCCGGTCTGACGCGCCAAGGTGGCACCATCGCCGGGATTGCCGCCCATCTGCATGTACATGGTGAGGCCGGAACCGATCAGATCATCAGCCGTGGCGCCGGGGATGCCCTGCGCAAGGACGGCCAGCATGGATCCGGCCAGAATGGCCCCAGTCTGTTTCATCATCACTTCCTCCCTTTGCTCGCCTTTGCGCCTTCGCTCCTGTTGTCCAGCATCACGGTTCGCACCCGGCTTATCGCATCGGACGAAACCGCGGAAGGCGCGTCAACCTCGCCATGAAAGCGGCACGGCGTTGCGGCTCGTCGACATAGAGATAGAAGATCATGGCGGTCAAGAACACCAGACCCTGAATCGTGCGCACCCACGCACCGGTGAGACCGGCGGCGACCAGTCCGGCCTCGATCATGCCGATGATGAAGCAGCCGAAGACGGTGCCGACGATCGTGGCGCGGCCCCCGAAAATCGACGTGCCGCCGATCAGCACCGAGGCTATGGCGGTGAGCAGGTAGCCTTGCCCCTGGTTACCAAAATAGTTCTTGTTCTCGAGCGTCAACATGATCGCTGCGGCGCCGGCGAGGCCGCCCATCAAGGTGAACAGCTTGATCTTCTCTCGGTCGACGTCAATCCCGAGCACACGCGAGACGCTGTTGGAATCGCCGATGAACAGCACATGCTCGCCAAAGCGGTGGCGGTTCAGGATGAACCAAAGCCAGATCACGATGACTGCGGTCCACAGCGACTGCAGAGGAAGTTGGCCAATCCAGATTGCCGCGCCAGTCCCGCTGAATGGCCGACCGACGATCCATCGCCAGACCGAACTCTCCTCGGCGCCCCGCAGGGCATAGGATTTGCCGCCGGAAAGCACCGTTGCCATGCCGGCCCAGAAGAATTGCGTTGCAAGGGTCGCCATGAAGGAGGGGATGCCGATCTTCGCCACCAACACTCCATTGATGAAGCCGACGAGAATGCCCGAAGCCAAACCGGCGGCAACGGCCAACCAGCCAAGCTCGTACTCCTTGAAAAGGACGGCAAAAACGAAGCCGGAGAAGGCGATGATCGCGGGAAAGCTGAGGTCGATCTCGCCGGCGCCGATGATGAAGGTAAGGCCGGTGGCGAGCAGGATTAGCGGCGGCAGGGTCGAAAGGAAAGTGGTGTAGATGAATGGCTGGAGGAACACCTGCGGCGCGAGATACATGAACAAGGCCAGCAGCATGACAAAAACGAGCATGATCGGCAGACCTTCGAGGCGGGCGATCAGCGATGCCGTGAGGTGCCTGGCCATGATCTAGCCGATATGATCCTGCTGGAGAGCGATCAGAAACTCGGTCAAATCCATCACCGACATGTCCTTGGGCGCGATCTCCGCGACAATGCGGCCGCGGTCGAGCACGATCAGCCGGTCGGCGACGTCATGGACATGGGCGAGATTGTGCTCGATGTAAATCGCAGCCCGGCCCGAGTCCTTGATCCGCCTGACGAAATCGAGAACCTTGCGGACCTCCTTGACCGCGAGCGCGACGGTCGGCTCATCGAGAATGATGAGATCGGCGTTGTAGTGCATGGCACGGCCGATCGCGATGCCCTGGCGCTCCCCGCCAGAGAGGTTGGCGACCGTCGAATCGACGGTAATACCGGCGCCGCGGAAACCGATGGCCCGCTTCAAAATATCCTCGGCAATCGCCTTTTCCGCCCTGACGTCGATGAAGCCGAACCGATTGGTGATCTGACGTCCGACAAAGAAGTTGCGCCAGAGCGGCTGCTTCTCAGCCAATGAGCGATCCTGATAGACGGTTTCGATCGAGAGATCATGGGCCATGCGTACGGAGTAGTCGGCAAGGTCAACTTCGCGGTCGCGGACGTAGATCCGGCCGGCAGTCGGCTCGAGCACGCCTGTCATGACCTTGATCAAGGTCGATTTGCCGGCGCCATTGTCACCGATCAGGCCGACAATCTCGTTGCGTCCAATGGCGAGATCGATGTCGCGGAGCGCCTGTACCGGTCCGAAGAATTTCTGAACGCCTTCAAGGCGCACAATCGACGTGAAATCCTGCGCATCGGCGCCGGTTTGGCTTGCGGGATTGTTGTTCATTTTTCGTTCTGCTAAGGCATCGGCGGCTGCAAGCATACAATGGCATGGGCATGGGCACGATATGGGAAACGCTCCAGCGAAAGACTTGCCCGACGGTCTCCGCTACCGGCCCGATTTGATCGACCGGGCGGAGGAGCAAAGGCTGACGGTCCATTTCAGCGCTCTCGATTTCACTCCGTTTCAGTTTCACGGCTTCACGGGCAAGCGGCGCGTTGTCTATTACGGCTGGCGGTATGATTTCGAAGGCGGCGGTCTGCAGCGAACCGGCGACATTCCGTCATTTCTCCTGCCGACCAGGGATATTGCGGCGCGTTTTGCCGGCCTTGAAGCGGCGGAGCTGCAGCAGGTCCTCGTTACCGAATATGCCCCCGGGGTAACCATCGGCTGGCACCGTGACCGATCAGTTTTTGGCGATGTGCTGGGCATCTCACTGCTGTCGCCATGCAGCTTTCGCCTGCGCCGCAAGATCGGAAGCAAATGGGAACGGCGTTCCTTCACAGCCGAACCACGATCCGCCTACATTCTCAGCGGCGCGGCGCGCAACGAATGGGAGCACAGCATTCCAGCCGTCCCTGCCCTGCGATATTCGATTACGTTCAGGACGCTGCGAAAAACCTGCTGACGAATTTCCGCTGGATCGATCACGCCATGCTCGGCGGCGGCAATGATGCGCTCCGCCAGGTTGGTCTCCATGCCGTGAGGTCGCCTTGTTCACGAGTTGCCGTTGTTCCGAGCACGGATTCACAGTAAGGGAGCAAGGCTGGAGAACAGCGCACCTGTGAGAAGCACCGTCCTCTTCCGCCTGTCGCAATGGCGGCCCAGCCTTGCAATTTCCGTCTGGCTTCTGGGTCTGACGCAAATCATCGGCTACGGAACGCTCTATTACGGCTTTGCACCCCTCGCCGAGGACATTGCCGCAAGCTTCCGATGGCCGGTTTTCTGGATCTTCGGTGCTTTTTCGCTGGCACTGTTGACGAGCGGCCTGATCGCCCCGCTGGTCGGGCGTCGTGTAGACCGGCATGGTGCCGCGCAGGTGATGGCGGTCGGATCGGTTTCGGCGGCCGCGTCGCTCGTGTGGACGGCGCTGGCGCCCAATCCCTCATTCTTCTTCGCCGGACTTGTTGCGATGCAACTTGCCTCGACCCTGGTCTTCTACGACGCGGCGTTCGCGCAGCTTGTGCAAAAGGGAGGACCGTCGTCGGGGAGGCTCATCACCTTGCTGACGCTCATCGCCGGTTTTGCCTCGACGATTTTCTGGCCGCTCACGGTCAGCCTCAAAGCCTGGTTCTCCTGGCGCGAAATTTTTCTGATCTTCGCAGGCCTCAACCTGGCGATCTGCGCTCCGACGCATTTCTGGCTGACACGCCAGCACGCGCATTCGATTTCATCGACCGACCCGCATGACGGCAAGGCGGTCCCGATCGACGTCAAGAACGGGAGCCTTCCGCCGGAGCTTCGACCGCGCGCCATGTTTCTCGTGACCTGGGGGTTTGCGCTCACCGGCTTTCTGCTGATGGCCATCCTGGCTCAGATGGTGCCCTTGCTTACCGCAATGGGGCTTGGCTCCTTCTCGGTCGTGGTCTCGGCGCTGTTCGGGCCGTCTCAAGTGGTCATCCGTTTTGCCAACATGACATTGGGATCGGGACGGCACCCGCTGCATGTCACGCTCGCCATGGCCGTGCTGTTGCCCGTGGCGGCGCTGGTTCTTGCCTTGTCCGCCCCGTCGGTCGCGGGAGCGGCGGTCTTCGCATCGATACTCGGTTTTGCGTCAGGCCTGAGGAGCATCGTTCAGGGAACGCTGCCGCTCGCACTGTTCGGTCCCACCGGCTATGCAGCGCGGCTCGGCAGGATGGCGGCGGTCCGGCTGCTCCTTGGCGCCATTGCGCCCTTCGTTCTGGCCTATCTCATGCAGCTGTTCGGGCCCTCTGCCGCCTTGCTGCTCATCTCCTCGGCCGGTGTGCTCGGACTTGCGGCTTTTGCCGAAATTGCCCGGCTGAACCGGTTCGGAGTGTCTGCTCGCGCGCCGTCGCAAAGTCATGCGGAGTAGGCAGGAAGGATCTTACCCCTCAGCTTTTGCGAAGCGCCGCTCCAAACGCCTCTGGCCGTAGGCCGCCAAAAGGCTGATTGCAAGCAGCATGAGCGCGGCGACCGTGTAAGGTTCATTGTAGCGGAAGGTTCTTCCTGCTATGGCGTTCGCCGTGCCAAACACGTCGATCACCGTAATCGCTGCAAGAAGCGGCGTCTCCTTGAACAGACCGATGAAGAAGTTGCCGAGCGGCGGCAGCATTGGCGGCAGGGCCTGCGGAATGATCACGTGCCGCCACGTCGCGAACAAAGGCAAGCCCAGCGAACGGCTGGCATCCCACTGCCCTTTGCCGACGGCATCGATGCCTGAGCGATAGACTTCGGCAATGTAGGCGCCGATGTGGAGGCCGAGGCATATGATTCCGGTGGTGAGCGCTCGGAACCGAATGCCATAGGCGGGAAGAACATAAAAGACGAAGTAGAGCTGAACCAGAAGCGGCGTGCACCGAACAAAGGTGATGTAGCCGTTGCAGACTGATTGGAGCGCCGACACGCCGCTGCGCCTGCCGGCTTCGAGAAGGCTGCCGACGAGAAGCGCCAGTGCAAAGCCGCCGAATGTGGCGATCATGGTGACCCACAGACCACGCAGCATTTCCGGAATGAGGCTGATCGCAAAACCGAGCTCGAACATGGCTCACCGGAACCTTGCGGCATACCGCTCGATCCTGCCGACCAAGCGGGTCAAGGGATAGGCCATGAGGAAGTAGATCAGCAGCACCAGGCCCCAGACCTGGAAGCTGCGCCCCGTGGTCACCACCATCTGCCGACCCGAAAAGGTGAGCTCGGTAAGCGTGATGAGAGAAACGAGCGAAGTCGCCTTGATGAGCTCGATCAGCAAATTGCCGAAGGACGGCATCATGATGACCAGTGCCTGGGGGATGATGACCAGCCGATAGGTCTGGACGCGGTTCAATGCCAGGGCTGCAGCGGCCTCGGACTGGTTGCGCGGCACCGCGGTGAAGCCGGCCCGCACCACTTCCGAACCATAGGCCGACATGTTCATCCCCAGTCCGATCACCGCAGTGGTAAGCGGGCCCATGGATAGGCCGAATGCTGGCAGGATGAAGAACAGGTAGAAGAGCTGCACGATGGCCGAGGTGCCGCGCAGCACCTCGACATAGACGGTCGCCGCACCGCGCAGGAGGCGCATTGGCGCCATGCGAGCAAAGGCCACCAGAAACGACAGGATCAGTGCAACGACGGCGGTCAGGCCGGTGACCTGAAGGGTTACGCCCGCTCCCTTCAACAGTTGCGGCAAGAGGTCGAAGGGAGGTGTGTTCAACGTCGGTTCAAGCTCAAGGCTTGCAAAGGCGATCGGCGGTATCGTCCTTGGTCGGCAACTCGTCGGCGCCGTAGCCATATTTCGAGATGATCTGGAGCAGCCGCCCCGACGCGAGCATTTTGGCGATCTCGGCGTTGAGCGCCTGCCTCAGATCGTCATCGCCTTTGCGCAACCCGAGGGCGGAATAGCCAAATTCCGGCTCGCCGTTGTTACCAATGACCTGCTGGAAGGGCTGGACACGCTCCACTTCAGGGTCGTTGGCGGTCTTGAGCAGGTCTCCCAATTCAAGCCCAGGGAAATAGATCACGTCGACCCGCTTCGCCTTCATTCCGGCGAGCGCCTCGGTGGCGTTGGAGAAGAGCACCACGCGGTCGGTGGGCACCCCGGCCTTCGAGAGTTCCTCGACCTGTGCGGAGCCATTCTGAGTGCCGACGATGGCATCGGCACTCTGCGCCAGATCCTTGAGGCTGTGGAGGTTCTTGGGATTTCCTTTCAAAGACGCAAAGCCGTAGCCGGCCCGGGTCACCGGATTTGTGAAGGCGATGGCTTCGCAGCGCTTCGGGCGGATGTACATGCCAGCGCCGATGATATCGAAGCGATTGGCATTGATTCCGGGGATGAGGGCGTTGAACTCAACGATCTCGGCCTTCATGTCCTTGAGCCCGTGCGGCTCGAGAGCGGCGAAGATCACGTCAGGTATCGCTCCGACCAACTTGCCGCCGGTTTCGACAAAGCCATAGGGCTTTTCATTGGCAATTCCCACCGCGACCGCCCCCGTCTGCTTGATGCGATCGAGAGTGGAATCGGCGCGTGCAACAGAGCAAAAACTGCCCAAAACCGCCAATGCGGCGCTGCCGGCCAGAAAATGGCGCCGGTGCAGGTGTGAATGGATAATCGGCATCCCGGCTCTCCTCCTGCTCTATGGCTGCTCGTACTATGATCTGTGAGCTTTGCACGAGTGTCAACGAACCCACAGGAGGAGCCGCATGATCACGCCAGGGGTGCACCGCTCTCAGCTGACCTTCCCCTATTCGGCGCTCGAGGGCTGGAGCTGGCCTGCGCTGGAGATCGTCGGACAGAAGCCGGGGCCGCGGCTGGCGGTCATGGCCGGTATGCATGTCAACGAGACCTCGAGCATCGAGGCGGCCGTCCGGCTTCAAAAAGTGGTCACGCCCGAGGCGCTTGCCGGCCGTATCTCGATCATTCCCATTCTCAATCTGCCGGCCATCCCGGAAAGGTCGCAATATGTCTGCCCGCTCGACAACAAGAACATCAACTTCTCCTTTCCGGGCCGTCGAGATGGGACATTTGCCGAAGCGGTGGCGCATGCGGTGCTGAACGACTGGGCGGCGGACGCCGATGTTCTCGTCGATCTCCATGGCGGAGACCTGTGCGAAAGGGTGGCGCATTTCATGGTTGTTCAATGCATCGGCGACCCTGATTTCGATAGCACGGCCCTGGCGCATGCCTGCTGCTTCGATGCAGAACTGATCGTCCGATTGTCACCGGCCCATATGAAAGCTGCCGGCAGAAGTTGCACCGGCCGTGCTTTGCGGCGCCAACACGCAGCCTTCGCCGAGGCCGGGCGGATCGGCCTGATCGAAGAACGCAACGTTGCCTTCCACCTCGAGGGCGTCATCCGCCTCGCCCATCAACTCGGGATGATCGCTGCCGCGCCGCCGCGCCGTCGTGCACCGGTGATCGCCGACGACTATCTCTGGGTAAAAGCCCCTGCCGATGCCTTCTATCGATATCGCGTCGAAGCCGGCCAGAAGGTCGACAAGGGCATGGTGCTCGCCATCGGCGAGAACACCTATGGCGACGAGGTCGCCGCCGTTCTCGCTCCAGCCGATGGCCGTATTCTTTGGACGATCACCCATGCGCTGGTCCAAAAGGACAGTTTCATCCTCGGATTGGCGGTGCCGTCACGTGAAAGGCGGCAGGATCAATAATGGTCGGTCGACTTGACGAAGGCGTGCACCTGCCAGACCTCGTCGGGCGACAAGCGCTCGCCGAACGCCGGCATCTGCGTGCCCTTGCGGCCATTGATCACCGTTTCCAGGAACTGCTCGTCGGACAGCTTGGTGGCAAAAAGGTTCGGGCCGCGGGCGCCGGCGCTGTGGTGGCACACCAAGCATTTGGCGCGATAGATATCGCGACCCGCTTCAATCGCGTGAGGCTTGCCTAGAACCGGATTGCGAAGCGGCTCGTCGGCGATGGCCTCTGCAGTGAATGCAAAGGACAGCGCCAAGACAAACCCGACGAAGGTTCGGTGCCCGAATCTTCGACACCGCAGCCGCATATTCGGATTCATCCTGGCGCGAGGCCTTCATTGCTGCTGACTCGGCAACATCTTCTCAATCACCTGGGCGTTGTAAAGGTTGCCCTCGTCGACCTTGCCATCAATCGCAAACACCCAAAGCATGCCACCCTTCGGGGCCGAGTAGTAGAAGCTCGGATCACCGCCAAGCCCCGAAAGGACGGCCACATACTGCTTGCCGTCGAGCTCATAGGTAATTGGCGACGCGTTGATGCCGGAACCAGTTTGGAACTTCCACAGTTCCTTACCGGTCTTGGCATCATAGGCGAGGAAACGACCGCGCAGGTCACCGGTGAAAAGCACACCGCCCTTGGTCGTCAGCATGCCCGAGAACAATGGCAGCGGGCTCTTGACCTCCCAGGCGACCTTCTTGTTCGCAATTCGATTGCTTTGATCCGGCCGATCGTGTCGCCCATTCGATACATCTGATAGTCGGCGCCCTGGAAGAAATCGCCGGGCTTGTAGACCAGTTTCTTCTTGTCCCAGGCGGTCAGCCCCATGCCCCATTGATTGACGGCGACGAAGAACAGGCCGAGGTCATTGTCGTAGGCTGGTGGAAACCAGTTCGTGCCGCCTTCGAGGCCTGGAACGATCATCTTGACCATCCCGCCGCCGATTTTCGGTTTCATAGCCTCGTTGACGGTGGGCTTGCCGGTCTCGGGATCGAGGCCGCTCGTCCAGTTGATGCCCTTCACCAGCGGAATGGCATAGATGAATTTTCCGTTTGTGCGATCGATCACATAGAAGAAACCATTGCGGTTCGATACCGCCGCCACCTTGCGATCCTTGCCGTCGATCTTAGTGTCGATCAGGATAGGGGTCGCCATGCCGTCATAGTCCCAAGGGTCGTTCGGCGTGTATTGGAAGCCCCATTTGATCTTGCCGGTCTCGGGATCGAGGGCAAGCATCGACTCAGTCCACAGATTGTCGCCAGGATGGGTCTCATAAGCCCAGGAACCGGGATTGCCGACACCCCAATAGAGCGTGTCGGTCTCGGCATCATAGCTGCCGGTCAGCCACGTCGGCCCGCCGCCAGTTTTCCAGCTGTCGTCCTTGGGCCAGGTCTCGCTGCCAGGCTCGCCGGGCGCCGGGATGGTATAGGTCTGCCATTCGAGCGCCCCGGTCTTAGCGTTGAAGGATTTGAGATAGCAGCGCACGCCATATTCGCCGCCCGAGACGCCGATAATCACATGATCCTTAACGACGAGCGGTGCCGAGTTGGTGGTGACGCCGTTCTTCCATTCGTCGATCTTGGCCTCCCAGACGACCTTGCCATCCGCCTGATTCAGGGCGACCAGCTTCGCGTCCAGACGCGCGACAATGATGAGATCGTCCTTGATGGCCAGACCACGGTGAATCGGCCCGCAGCACAGCACTGCGTTGAAGCCCTGCTCATATTCCGGTTCGAAGCGCCACTTGATGTTGCCCGTCCTGGCATCGACCGCGAAGACCCTGGCGTAATCGGCACTGAAATAGAGGACGCCGTCATGAAAAAGCGGAGTGCCTTCCAAACCGCCGAACTGGCCACCGGTCGACATGGCCCACACCGGCGCGAGCCGGGCGGCATTGTCGGGCGTGATCTCGGAAAGCGGACTGTAGCGCCAATTGCATAATCGCGACCATAAGTCAGCCATTCACCGGCATTTTCCTGGGCCTTCACCAGATCGTCGCTGGTGACCGGCTTGGCAAAGCTCGGCTACAGGGTGAACGACATAGCCAAGATCGACGCTGCAACAACAGTGGCTACTCTCATCAACAAGCCTCCCTTGTATTCTTGGACCCCGGCGATGCGGCACCATGCTAAAGCACAGAACAGCCTCGCTGCAATGCAGACAGCTCGATCGATCAGCGCATCATGATCACATTTCGCACGGCTTCGCCTGATCTGGCCTTGGTCATCGCGTCGTTGATCTGGTCAAGAGAAAAGCGCTCGGTAATCAGCTCATCGAGCATGAGCCTGCCCGCGTCGTAGAGCGCCACGAGCTTTGGGATATCGACCTTGATGCGCGAGTCGCCCATCTTGGACCCGAGAACACGGAGGTTGTCCTGCGCGATGAAGCCCGGGTCGATGTCGATCGTCATGCCATCGGGCGGCATGCCGACCAGAACCAGGCTCCCGGAGCGCGCCACCAGGCCCAGGGACTGAACGAAAGCTGCCTTGGCGCCGACGGTGACGAAGACGTAATCGGCACCACGACCGTCCGTCAGCTTGCGAAGCTTCTGCTTCAGCTCGGGATCGGAGCCGAGCAAGCCATGGGTGGCGCCGAAGCGGCGAGCGGTGCCGAGCTTCGAGGGAACCACGTCAATGGCGATGATGGCGCGTGCCGAGGAGAGCGCACAGGCCTGAATCACGTTGAGCCCGACACCTCCCGTACCGAGCACGGCGACGGTGGCGCCGGATCTGACTTGAGCCGTGTTGACCGCGGCGCCGACACCAGTGATGACGCCGCAGGCCAGAAGAGAGGCGACGTCAAGATTCATCTCCTTCGGGATCGTCACGGCCTGCGAAGCATCCACGACGACGTGTTCGGCAAAGGCTGCTGTCCGCAGCCCCTGGGTCAGTGGTTGCCCGTGCTCGTTTCGCAGCGGCGTGTGGGTGTCCCGATAGAAGGTCGTGCCGCAGGTGACGAGATGACCGTCATTGCAGGACGAGCAATGACCGCAGGCGCGAATGAGAGTGACCACGACGTGATCGCCGGCCTTGAACTCCTCGACACCCTTGCCGACCTTCGAGACGATGCCGGCCGCTTCATGGCCGTAGATCGCCGGGAGCGCGCCACCCCAGCCGCCATCGGCGAAGATGATGTCGCTGTGGCAGATCGCACAGGCCGCGACATCGACGGCGATCTCTCCCGGTCCGGGGGCATCGATGTCGACATTTTCGATGCGAAGTGGCTTGCCGAAAGCGTGGCACACAGCTGCGCGCATTTGTCGTCTCCGGAATTTTCTGGTTCAACCGCGACCGCGATAGGGCGGCACGCCTTGATCAGGAAGCCAGAGCTCCCGAGGAGGCGCTCCGGTCTGCCAGAAGACGTCGATCGGTATGCCACCGCGCGGATACCAATAGCCGCCGATCCGCAGCCAGGTGGGCGCCAGTGTCTCAACGAGGCGCTTGGCGATGGCCATGGTGCAGTCCTCATGAAAGGCGCCATGATTGCGGAACGAGCCGAGGAACAGCTTCAGCGACTTCGACTCGACGAGCCAGTGGCTCGGCACGTAGTCGATGACCAGATGGGCAAAATCCGGCTGACCAGTCATCGGACACATCGACGTGAATTCCGGTACGGCAAAGCGCACGAGATACAACATTCCGAGGTTGCTGTTCGGCACCCGCTCGAGGATGGCCTCGGCAGGAGAGGATGGAAGCGGCGCGGCCGATCCCAATTGCGTCAGTTGCGATATGTCCGTTTTGGTCATCGACCTGTTCCGATCGGCCTTGCTGGTTACAATAATTTCATTATCGGAACTGGGTAATCTACCTAAATCGGCTAGGTCTCGGCTGGCGACCGGGCGCTTGCGCATCCTTCAGCAGCTGAGGACCATGATGCCATTCACGCGTTCTGGTTATGACCCGGACACTCTCGCGCTACTGTACCGAGTGTTCAAGGAGCTCTTGTCGGATCTCGCCTTCGCACGAGATCCATGGGCCCACGAGGGCTCGAGCGAAGCGCGCAGCCTGAGATTGGCGAATGCTTTGATGGATGGCGTCGCGGCCGGGCACCGCGATCCGGAATCGCTCAAGCGGCACGCACTGGCCAAGCTTGCAGCGAATGGGTGAGTGGTCCGCGGAGACATCATCGCTCGCGGGCCATCGCGATCAGGGCGATGCCTGTCGAATGGACCTGAAGAAGGCTGATCGAGACGATACGGCCGTCGTCAAGCTCGACCTCGACACGCCTTGCCAACTGGGCTTCCTTCAGCACGTCAAACGAGGCACTCAGGAAACCGAACGGCTGCACTTCGTCGCCGCCTTCCACATCGATGGCGCAAGCGGCGTCCGGCATTCTTCGACCATCCACTATCAGCACGCATTTGCCAGCGATCGGATTCAAAGTTGAAGGCCTTTATTGTGAACCCAGCAACAACCGTTCCGCGACTGTGGTTCCCGAGGGCACCCGCTGGACCGGTGGTGAGATTGTGAGTATCTGAAGCGGGGACGGGTGCGGAGAGCAAGGTCAGGCTGCCCTTGCAACGATCGGAGAAGTCCATGACGGTTTCCAAGGTTACCGTTCTCGCCGGAGTGATCGGCATTCTCGGTTTGTCCCATGCTGCGGCCGAGGAGCCCCTCGAAAGTCAGATTCTGGCAGCACTGGACCAGGCTTTCGGACTGCATCAGGGCTTCAGACCCAATCATGCAAAAGGCGTGGTGATCGAGGGTCGTTTCAAGGCGAACCCTCAGGCAGCAGCACTCAGCAAGGCCAAGCCGTTCGATGGCAGCGAGATTCCGGTCACTGCCCGCTTTTCCGATGCAACCGGCATACCCGACCTGCCCGACGGCTCGCCATTCGCCAATCCGCATGGGATGGCAGTCAAATTCAAGCAACCAGACGGCAGCGAGTCCGATATGGTGCTTGTCTCGCTCAAGACCTTCCCGGTGGCGAACGGCGAGGATTTCCGCGACATGCTCATGGCGATCGCCAAAAGCCCGCCTGCTGCGCCGAAGCCGACCGAGTTCGACCGTTTTCTTGCCGCCCATCCGGCGGCGCTTCCGGCTCTTGCCAGTGCCGCCACGCCGGACAGCTTCGCCGATGAGGAGTATCGTGGCCTGAGCGCGTTCATCCTGGTGAATGCCAGCGGTCAGCGTCAGCCGGTGCGCTTCATCATGTCGCCGGAGAAGGTCGTGCATCTGGAGCCGGCCGACGCGGCCAAGCGTCCACCCGATTTCCTTTTCAACGAGCTCTCCGAACGGCTGAAAGCAGGGCCTGTGACATTTCAACTCAAGGCGCAGCTGGCAGAGCCGGGCGATCCGACCAACGATGCGACCAAGGCCTGGCCGGCTGATCGCAAGGTCGTCGAACTCGGGACGCTGAGCATCGACAAGATCGTGCCCGACAGCGCCAAGGCGCAAAAGGCCCTGCTCTTCCTGCCTGGCCAGCTTGCCGAGGGAATCGAAGCCTCCGACGATCCGCTGACTGCGATCCGCGACTCGACCTATGCGGCATCGTTCTCGCGGCGCTCACCCTGAGCGGGGCAGGAGATCACTCGCCAAGCTGAATGACATGCGGTGCGCCGTCCTTGGAACCGTCAAAGAGCAGCAGCAGTCGACTGCCCTTAGCGGTTTCGTCAAGCGGCAGGAGGGCTTCGGGCCGGATCTCAACGCCGTCCTTGTCATGGAACTCCGGCAAATCCTTCACCAGGGTGAGCGTGGCCTTGCCATCCCAGCGATAGATCGCAAACCCTCCAGCCTTGCGGCTGCCGGGTCCGGCCAGCACCAAAAAGCCGTCCTTGTCGGATGCGAGGTCACGAATTCCACGCCCTGCCCCCAGCTGCAACATGTGGAGCTGCGGATCGGGCGGATCGCGCGCAAAGATGGCGCCCAACGATACGGAAAACACAGGCGAGCCCTTGTCCAAGGTTGGCGTGCGCAAGCCGGCATAGAGCCGGTTGCCGCGAATGGCGATGCCCTCTATCGACAGGCCGTTGTCGCTTAGCGGCTTGTCGACATAAGTCTTGAGGATCGCGTTCTCGAGCAGCAGGGGCCTAAGCCGGACTGAGCGATCGACCTCGGGCGTCACCGTCAGATCTCCCTTGTTCGTCACGCTCTTCGGATCGATCCTGATCCGGATCACTTGGCTGCTGGCCCGGGTTCGAGCCGCGATCTTGGCAGCGTCACGGACGGGGTCGAGCTTGTCCTTCTTGTTGCGGGAACGGCCGTGAGAGCCGATGACGTAAAAGAAACCCTCGGCAAACGCGACGCCTTCACCGTCGAGCTCCAACGGCTTTCCATCGAGGGAATCGTGTATCAGCGGGATGGTTTGGCCGGCCATGAGCTCGCCGTCCCGCACGATCACGACCTGGGCATTCTGCGATTCATCGTCGATGACTAGACACAGTTTTGGGAATTCGGCTCGGTCACAGGCAATCCCGCTCAGATCGAGCGCGGCCTTGTTGCCGCGTCCCCTGAACTTGCCTTTCAGCGGCCATGACAGGTCAGAATCGGCCAGCCCCGAAGCAGCCGCGAGCAGCATGGCGGCGGCGACGAAAGCGCCGAGGCTGCTCCTAAATCTTGGTGAACACCAGCTGACAGCGGCCATAAGACTCTGACGCATACGCGGCTCTGGCACTCATGCTGCGGCTTGTGACGACAAGCAGAGCTCGAATGCGGGCGCTCTTGCCGAAAGCGTTGAGGATGAAGGAAGCATCTCTCCCGCGCAACCGACCTGCAGAAATCGTGCCCCGGTCATAGAAGCTGGTGTTTCCGAGCTGACCCGAGAAGCGGCCTCCGCCATGCTCGGCAATGAACGCTGCTCCCTGGTACCGCCCGCGGGGACAAATGGCCCGCCAATACCAGCGACCCGTCAAAGAGGCTCGAGCCTCCCGTTCGAACCTTCGAGAAGCTGCCTCGGCCGGTTCCGGGCGAAGGCTGACGGCGGTGAATGCAAACATCGCGATCACGAGAAAAAGCCGCAGCAAAACAGAGTCTGAAACACGCATCGCGCATCCCTTGTTACGGGTCATGGAGCACCGATGGCTCCTTCTCTGCATGCTAGCAGAGTCTTGTACAATGGTCACGGGTTCACTACGACGGGCTGCGGCTTCATTCCCCCGAGGCTGAAGCTCGGACATCATCGAGAGATGGAAACCGACGAGCAAGCCGGGTTAGGCATGTCATGAGCAAGGGCTCGCTGCATATCGGGACATCGGGCTGGCATTATGCCTCGTGGTGGGGCCCGTTCTACCCGCAGGGTCTGAGGAAGGCCGAGGCGCTGCCGTACTATGCAAGCCGTTTCAGTGCGACCGAGCTCAATGCGCCGTTCTACCGCACGCCGACCCTTGCCGCGGTGCAAAGCTGGTTCGACCAGACCCCGGATGATTTCCGCTTCACCTGGAAAGCATCCAAATTCATCACCCACTGGAAACAGCTGTCAGCAAACAGCGCCAATTCTCTGGACCTGATGGAGACGCGGCTTGCGATCCTGCGCCACAAGATTGGCCCGATCCTGTTTCAGCTGCCACCGCGGCTGATGATGCATCGCGACAAGCTCGCGGCGTTCATTGCGATGCTCAATCCCAAGCGGACCTACAGTTTCGAGTTCCGGCACCCGAGCTGGTACGAGCCGTCCATCTTCGAGCTGCTGCATCGGCACAATATTGCGCTCTGCATCTCGGATCACGCTGCAGCACCGGCGCCGCGAAATGTGACGGCGGACTTCGTGTATGTTCGCAATCATGGTCCGAGCGGCCGCTATCATGGCAATTATTCCGACGCAGCGCTTGGCGATTGGGCCAGGGATATCGGTCGGTGGCGCAGGGGCGGCGCCGACGTCTGGGTGTTTTTCGACAATGACGTGAAGAGTGCCGCTCCGCAGGATGCCGAAAGGCTCAGCGCTCTTCTTTCCACTTGATGGAACAGCCAATCGAGGGCGACTGATCGGCCGACGGTCGGCGGCCGCTGGCAATGTCGCGCATTGCTTCGACCAACTCGCGGCGAGCACCAGGAGCCGGCGCAGCTGTGCGCCCTTCATCGAGCCGGCCGCGGTATTTCAGTCTGCGGTCGCCATCAAAGCCGAAGAAATCCGGCGTGCACACGGCATCATAGGCGCGCGCCACCGTCTGGTCCTCATCATGCAGATATGGAAAGGGAAAGTTATGAGTGCGGGCGAAATGCTTCATGTTGTCGAAGGAATCTTCGGGATAGGTTGAGTCATCGTTTGAGCAGATCGCGGCGAAGCCAATGCCTTCGGCCATCAGCATCCTGGCGTCGCTCACCAGACGGCCGATGACCGCTTTGACATAAGGACAGTGGTTACAAATGAAGACGATGACCGTGCCCTTGGGGCCAGCAATATCATCCAAGGAATAGGTCTTGCCGTCTGTCGCCTTGAGACGGAACCCAGGTGCAGCGGTATCGAAGGCGGTCGGCGAGGTGGAGACGGCCATGAACACTCTCCCTGCTAGAGCATGATCTTGTCATCACGCTGCAAAGTCCATCCTAAAAACTTCGGCCCTGCACTGCCGGAGTGAGCTTGTCGCGCCAGCCAAGCCCGTCCTCGGTCGCGCCCCGAGGCTTGTACTCGGCACCGATCCAGCCGTCATAGCCCAGGCGAGCAAGGGTTTGGACAATATGTCCGTAATCGATCTCGCCTTCGTCGGGCTCGGCACGGCTCGGCACGGCAGCGATCTGGACGTGACCGATCAGGGGCAGGAAGGTCTCGAGCCGTCGAGTCAGGTCGCCCTCGGTGATCTGGAGGTGATAGCAGTCGAACATCAGCTTGATGTTGCCGCGCTCGGCACGTTCGATGATGGCGGCGGCCTGGGCAGAATGGGTCAGGACATAGCTCGGCGCATCGCGATGGTTGATCGGCTCGATCAGCAAGATGATCTTCTCGCCTTGCGCCTTGTCGGATGCGATACGGAGATTTTCGACGAAGGTCCTTTCGGCGGCCTGACGATCGCCTGATCCGAGCTTGCCCGCCATGCAATGTATCGCCGAGGCACCGATCTTCCTGGCATAATCGAGGGAGAGGTCAAAACCGGACTGGAACTCGGCCTCGCGGCCGGGTACTGCGGCGAGGCCGAAATCGGCGCTGCCGCCCCGCGGCGTGTTGACTCCGAGCATGGTCAGTCCGCGCGATCGTATGGCGTCGGCCACGAGCTCCGGCGCAGTATCGTAAGGCCAATGCATTTCAATGGCCGTGAAGCCATTCGCAGCCGCGGCATGGATCCGCTCGACAAGCGGCCTGTCACCAAAGAGAAAGCCGATGTTCGCCGAAAAGCGCATCTGTCAGACCAACCTCGCTTCGACCCGACCGATCTCGCCGAGATCGACAATGATGTTGTCGCCGGGCCTGACCGGCACCGGGACGACACAGGTGCCGGTCGTGACCAGCTCACCCTCGCGCAGGCCGCCGGCGAATTCGGCAACCTCGTTGGCAATCCAGGCCAGCGCCAAGCGCGGGTCGCCGAGCACGGCAACGCCCGATCCTGTGGCGACCACCTTGCCGTTCTTGTAGACCGTGGCGGGATGGGTTGCGAGGTCGATGTCGCGCCAGCTGCCCGGCGCAGGATCGCCAACGAAGAACCAGCCGGCGCAGGCGGCATCGGCAATGAGCTGCTCGACGCCGGCCGTCGCGAATTCGCGGAAGCGCGAGTCCGGAATTTCGATCAGCGGATGGAGGTCGCTTGCGGCATCCACCACCTCTTCGACCGTATACGGTCGGTCACGTGGCGGCAGCTCGCGTCCCATGCGGAAGGCGAACTCGGCTTCTGCCACCATCATGATGTTGTTGGCCAGCGGGCCCGCCATTCCGTCGGGCAGCACACGCGTTTCGAGCAACCTGCCGGCCAGCGGACCTGCAACATTGATGTGCTTCTGGCCGGCAATGCTGGTGGCGGCGATCTTCCACCCGACGGATTGTTGGCCGGAGGCGCGAAGAAGACCTTCCTGAGCGGCATAAGCTTCGGCCCGATCCTTGGGGCGAATGGCTTGCGGAAGCGCATCGAGCTTTTTGCCGGCACACCAGGCGTCCCAGATCATCGTGGCGGCATCGACCTCGCTCATCCTGGTCTCCTTCACTCTTTTTGGCGTGGCCGGGACAACGCCGGGTCGAGGTCAAACGTATCAACGAGCTCGGCAATCTGCGCTGGCGACAGCATGCGGGGATGGAAGTCGCGCAGCAGCAGAACGAGCTTCGCGGTCTCCTCGAGCTCCTCGATGGCGTAGACGGCGCTTTCGAGACTTCTGCCGGCCACCACCGGACCATGATTGGCAAGAAGCACACAAGCATGGCGCCCTGCAAGGGCGCGGATGGCCTCGGCAACAGCCGGATCGCCAGGACGGAAATAGGGAACAAGGGCGAGCCGACCGACCCGCATCAGCGAATAGGCGGTGAGCGGCGGCAGCACGTTTTCAGGATCGGCGTGGTGAAGGGTCGAGAGCGCGACGGCATGCGTCGAGTGGAGATGAACCACCGCCGCCGTGGTGCCGCGGCTGTCGTAGAGCGCGGCATGAAGCGGCAGCTCCTTGGTCGGCGGGCGGCCACCACCCTGCGGCACGCCGTTACCGTCCAGGCGGCAAAGCTCCGCCGGATCGAGGAAGCCCAGCGAGGCATCGGTAGGCGTCACCAGAAATCCGCCGTCGGACAGTCGCACGCTGATGTTGCCCGACGAGCCCGGCGTCAGGCCGCGCTCGAACAGCGAGCGTGCAAAGCGGCAGATCAGCTCGCGGACGGCGCTCTCCCCAGTCAATGCTCTTCTCCCAGAATCCGGATTGCACGCTCATAGAAGTCAATGGCGCCGAAATTGCCTGATTTCAAAGCGATGCCGATGATACGGCCATCATATCGTGCCGTCATGGCGGGCACGCCGGGATCGATTTCCGGACCGATCTCGAGCTGTTCGATACCGATGGCGTTGATCACCGCGCCGGCCGTTTCACCGCCGCCGACCACGAGTCGAGCGATGCCGCGCTCCAGCAGCTTCGACGCGAGCTCGCCGAAAAACTGCTCGAGCGCCAATGCGGCACGACCGCCGAAGCGCTGGCGAGCCGCATCGACCACCTCCTGGGGCGCCGTCGAATAGGCGATCGGGCTGTTGGCACGCAACGACCACAGCTCCTCGGCAACGGCATCGGGCGACAACTCGCCGGCGAAAACATCCTCGGGACGGATGGCAAGGCCGGGATGGCGCTCGAGATGATGAGCCAGCTGGATTCGCGACTGGTTCGAGCAACTGCCGGACAGTATGACGGCCGGTCCATCGACTGCCCGGAACGATGCGGCGCGGTCGGCGAGCAACCCCGCCTGGCGGAAGTTCTGCGGCAGACCGAGGGCGATGCCGGAACCACCGGTGACGAGCACCGCGTCGCGCACGGCATGGCCGATCGCCAGGAGATCGCCATCGCTTACGGCGTCGACCACGACCAGACGGTGCTCATTCGCTGCAAGCGCCTCGGCTATCGCGTGTGAACCGCGCTGAACCACCTCATAAGGAACGTGCCCAACGCCGGTCGTGGTTTGCCGCCCGAGCCAGCGGCGAATGTCCGGATCGGTCATCGGATTCAGAGGGTGGCGCTCCATGCCGCTCTCGGATAACAGCCGATCCTTCACGAAAAGATGACCCTGGTACACCGTGCGACCATTGGTCGGGAAGGCCGGGCAGACAACGACAGCCTTCGCTGACAAGGCTTCGCTCAGGGCTTCGGCGACCGGTCCGATGTTGCCCGAAGGCGTCGAGTCAAAGGTGGAGCAGTATTTGAACAAATATTGGCGGCAGCCCTGGTTGCTGAGCCACGCCAGCGCATCCAGCGACTGCCTGACGGCCGCTTCGGGTGCGATCGATCGAGTCTTGAGGCTGACGACCCCGGCCTCCATCGCATCCGGCGCCCTGCCCTGCGGCACGCCGACAAGCTGCGTCACGGCCATGCCGCCACGCGCCAGCGTATTGGCAAGGTCGCTTGCGCCGGTAAAATCATCGGCGATGGCGCCGAGCAGCATCCCTCATTCTCCGTTCACGGCAGCTTGCCGCCGAGCTCGTCCTCGATATGGATCCGAACGATGTCATCAAAGGTCCTCTCGACGCTGAAGCCAAGAGCCTCGGCGCGCTCGGCGGCGAAAGCGCGAGGCCAGCCTGCGACTATGCGCTCGACCAGGGGATCGGGTTCGTGCCGGATGCGGCGAACGGCGGCATCTCCGGCCACCCGGCGCAAGGCCTCGATCTGTTCGCCGACGGTGACCGAGAGGCCCGGCATCGACAGGTTGCGGCGGGTGCCCAGCCGGTCGAGATCGATGGTCGCGGCATGAATCAGAAACGCTACGGCGGCGCGCGGGCTGGCGTGGCTGTGGCGGACGGTCTCATCAACCGGCAGCACCGCCTCCTTGCCGACCAGCGGTTCGCGGATGATGCTGGAGAAGAAGCCGGATGCCGCCTTGTTGGGCAGACCCGGGCGGACGCAGATGGTCGGCAATCGGATGCCGATCCCGTCGAAGACGCCACGGCGCGTGTAATCCGCGAGCAGCAGCTCGCAGATGGCCTTCTGCGTTCCGTAGCTGGTGAGGGGCGCGGTGAGGAAGTCATCGCCGATCAGCTCGGGGAACGGCGCGCCGAACACGGCAATGGACGAGGTGAAGACCAACCGCGGCTTGAGAGCCGGCTCGGACCTGCGGATCGCTTCGAACAACAGCCGGGTGCCATCGAGATTGATGCGGTAGCCCTTGTCGAAATCGGCTTCCGCCTCGCCAGAGACGATGGCCGCGAGATGGAAGACGAGATCGGGGCGGTGTTGGACAAGAGCTGCGGCAGCCCCTGATTCGGACAGATCGCTGGCGATGGTGGTGACCTTTATCGAGGAACTCGGCTTCTGCGGCATGACGAGATCGGCGAGCACCAGCTCGGCGAGCTCGCGCCTCCCGAGGCGACCATCGGCCAGCAGCCGTGTCGTCAGCTTGCGCCCGATCATGCCGGCGGCGCCGATGATCAGGACCTTGAGGCCGTGTCTGCTTTCAGTCATGCGGCGATGTGCACCACTTCATAAGGGCCAAGCTCGATGGCATTGCGGCTGAGCCTTTCGCTTGGGCTGGTCAGCAAATCGGGATTGTCGGCGGCCGCCATGAAGCTTGCGAGGTTGAGCCGGGCAGCCCGGCCAGAATCGATGCCGTCCAGCACCACGCGCTGCGGCTCGTCAGTGAGATTGGCCACCCAGACCGATGTCGCATCCCCCTTGCGGGCAGCCAGGGCCTGCAGCTGCCGCGGCGCCGTGACCTCGATCTGGCACAAGCCACCCCCGCCCAAACCCGCCAGGCCGCGCAGGATGTGGTAGGCAGGATAAAGGCCGCCGCCGTCGTCGTACCATGTCTGTGGCCACGCTTGCCTGGTATGCACCACGCCGAAAGGCCCAGTGAGGCCGCCAAGGGCGATCGCCTCGGCGCCGCCATAGGCAAAATGCGCGAAATAGGCGAGGTTCCAGGCCGCGCCGAGCAGCCCGCGCTGGCGCGGATCGTTGCGGTTCATCGCCTGGCGGACGTCGTCCGGGTTGTCGGCGACGGCCGCGCCGTACGGATTGTCGCGCATGGCGATGGCGCTCGGCCCGACCGCATAGGGCTTGTCGCCGATGAAGTGGCGCACGCTTCTGGCGATATGGGGCAGCGCCTCGAGCCCTTCGGTGACCGAGCGGTCGTCGCCGGCATGGACCAATGCCGATGTTGTGAAGCTGACGAAATCGAGACGATCGAGCGGCGGCCGCTTGCGGTTCAACTCGGTGAAGAAGCTGAACATGCCACCGCCGAGGCGGGCCTTGGGGAAATGCCGGCGGGCGCTCTGGAAGAACGCGCTCGACGGCGGGCATGGCGGCCATGGCGAGCCGGGGAGGACGCATTTGAGGTCGGGGGCCGGCGACAGCAGCACCACCGGGAACGGGTCGTCAAGTGCGTGAGCGGCGTCGGCAAGCGCGGCAATTTCCGCGTCGTAGCCTTCGATGCTGCCGATCACCGCCTCGAGCCACGGCGTCGCGCCGAGGTCCCGCGCCGCTGAGGCACTCGCCGCGAGACTGGCCTCGTCATGGCCCTTGCGGCGATCGTGATGACAGATCAGATGCTTGAGCCCAAGCTTCTTGAGGACGGCGCGATTGTCCCTGACCCCGCCAACGTCCTCCGGGGCGAGCCCGGCGCCCACTGCCGGCACCGAGCCAGCCTGCCTGCCAATGCGCACCACCGCCGCCTTGTCCCTTCCGAGCCTGGCAGTGGGCGTTCCGTGGACCGACAGGCGCACCGCCTGCTCGACGACCGTGCCCTTGGCGAGGGTGTAGGGCCAGGGCAAGGCGAGCGGCCGGACATAGGTCTTGTAAGACGCATCGGTCCAGTTGCGCTGATCCTCCATCTCGAAAGCATCGCCCTCCATGCGACATTCGACGCTCGCACCAGGAGCGAAGGAATGCGTGATGGCCCGCAGGTTCATCATCGGCTGAACGGGGTCGATCAACTCGGGAAACCGCGTATCGGAGACGCGACCGTCGACCGTCTCGATGCGGGCCGGCGCGCCGGCGACACCCTCGATCGGATGGAGAACGACAAAGCCGGTGCGGGCGGTCAGGAAGTCCGTCACGGCCTCGCCCCTGGCCACGAAATGGAGCTTGCCGGTGCTGTCGCCGGTGATCACCGCAGAATAGCTGAATTGCTGGGTGGCATCACGAGTCACCGCATCATAGGTGACCTCGAAGCTCGCTCCGGTTTCGCTCACCTCGAGATTGGAGATTTCGGGATTGTATGTACCCCAGTTCTTGTCGCGCACGATGAACGATATGGCGCGGATCATTTCGACGCCGTCGTAGCGGATATAGCGGAGATTGCCTGATTCGAGCTCTGCCGTGAGCTTGCCGGCGGTGAGCGACCGCGGCGGCTCGACCGGCTGATCGGTGCCTGTGAGCATGACCGAAGGCGACGGTTGTTGACGCATGTCTCTTCCTCCAGCTGTCATCCGGCAATGCCGCAAGCGAAGACTCTGCCGTTCTCCGGATCGATCAGAATGGCGTGACTCATGTCGAAGGCAAGGTCGATGGCAGCCCCGGGCCTCAGAACGGCATGGGCATCGGCCTCGGCGACCACCCTCGAATCGGCAAGCCGCGCCGTGACATAGGTGCGCGATCCGGTGGGCTGAACGAGCTCGATGCTGCTTCTCAGCCTGACGTCATCGGGGCCGGCAATGCCGAGCGCCTCGGTGACGTGCTGCGGTCTGATCGCCAGGGTCACGGGCCGATCGGAATAGGAATGCGCGGCGGCCGCCATGTGCGAAGGAAGCATGAGGCTCGTGCCATCGCCGGCCTCGAAATGCAGGCGGCTGCCATTGGCGACAAGCCTGCCCGGCAGGAGGTTGATCTTTGGCGAGCCGAGGAAGCCGGCGACGAACTGGGTGGCGGGCCGGTCATAGAGCTCGAGCGGCGCACCGACCTGCTCCACCTGGCCGCTGTTCATGAGCACGATGCGATCGGCCAGCGTCATCGCCTCGATCTGATCGTGAGTGACATAGATCATCGTGGCGGCGAGCTCCTGGTGCAGCCGCTTGATCTCGCTGCGCATCTCGTCGCGCAATTGGGCATCGAGATTGCTCAGGGGCTCGTCGAACAGAAAAAGCCTGGGATTGCGGACGATGGCTCGGCCTATCGCCACGCGCTGGCGCTGGCCACCCGACAGGTGGCGCGGGAAGCGCTCGAGCAGGCCGGCAATGCCGAGAAGCTCGGCAGCAGCGTTGACCCGACGCAGGGTCTCGGCTTCCGGCGTGCGGCGGGCGCGAAGGCCGAAGGCAATGTTGTCCCTGACATTCATATAGGGATAGAGCGCGTAGTTCTGGAACACCATGGCGATGTCGCGGTCGCGGGGGCGCACGTCATTCACCAGCTTGCCGTCGATCTCGATCGTTCCCTTCTCGATGTCCTCAAGCCCGGCGATGGTTCTGAGCAGGGTCGACTTGCCGCAGCCCGAGGGACCGACCAGCACGGTGAACTCGCCCGACGAGACCTGGAGATTGACGCCGCGGAGCACCTCGACCGGGCCGAAGCGCTTGTGCAGTCCACGGATCATCAGCTCGGCCATGATCGGCTCATCCCTTGACGGCGCCCATGGAGATGCCGCGCACCAGGAAACGCTGCATGGTCGCTACCACAACGAAGATCGGCACGGTCCCGAGCACCGACATGGCAGCGATCTTGGCCCAGAAATTCGACTGGCCGCCGAAATAATGCGTGACCTGGACCGTATAGGTGGTGACCTCGGTCCTGGTCAGCACCAGGGCGAAGATAAAGTCGTTCCAGGCGAAGACGAAAGTGAAGACCGCGGTGGCGAACAGGCCTGTCCTGACCATCGGGAACACCACTTTCCACAACACCTCCCAGCGGGTGCAGCCATCAACCAGGGCGCTCTCCTCGAGCTCGAGCGGCACCTCCTCGATATAGCCCCGCATCATCCAGATGACATAGGGCAGGCTGAAGGCCGTATAGAGGATGATCAGCCCGTGATAGGTATCGACCCAGGCAAGCCAGACATAGAGCAGGAAGATCGGGAAGATGATAGCGATCGGCGGCATCAGACGCTGCGAGATGATCCAGACGGCGAGGTTCTCGCCGCCGGTCTTGAAGCGGGCGAGACTGTAGGCGCACATGGTTCCGAGCATCATGGCAAGGAAAGTGCTGATGCTCGCCAGCACCAGGCTGTTCCAGACCGTGAAGGCATCGCCGTCCTTGAACAGCACATGATAATTGGCGAACTGAATGCTCTTCGGATACCAGACAGGCGGGTAATGAAAGATCTCCTCCGGCGTCTTGAAGGAGATGATGAAGAGCCAGTAGACCGGGAAGATGAAGAACAGCGTCAGCGCGATCACGGCGGCATAGCGCAACGGAAGAGCGAGCCGACGGGCGATCATCTGGCAAACCCCATGCGGCGGATGGCCCAGGTCACGACGACCGACATCAGAGCCACGATCAGGAAGGCAATGGCGGCAGTATAGCTCGACTCGAACTGCTGGAAGCCCTGGACGTAGGTGTAGATTGATATGGTTTCGGTCATGGTGCCGGGGCCGCCGCCGGTCAAGGCCCAGATGACGTCGAAGATGCGGAACAGATCGATGCCGCGAATGAGAATGGCGATGGCCATGACCGGCCAGATTGCCGGCAGCACGATCTTGAAGAAGATGCGCGGGAAACGCGCGCCGTCGAGCTCGGCTGCTTCGAGCAGCGAGCGGTCGACATGCGACAGGGCTGCGAGCAGGATCAGGAACATGAACGGCGTCCACTGCCAAATCTCGCAGATGAAGATCGCCGGGTAGACGAGCTTGGGGTTCACCGTCCACAGGAGCACCTGCTGGTGGCCGGTGAGCCAGCTGATGATCTGGTTCACCGGTCCGTAGCGCTGGTCGAACATCAATCGCCAGGTGGCGCCGGCCACGATCGGCGAGATGATGGTCGGCAGCACGATGAGGGCGATGAACAGCTGTCGTCCCGGCATGTTGTCGAGCAACAGCTGCGCCATCAGCAGCCCGAGCACCAGCTCGAGCGGCAGCGCCACGGCGGTGATCAGCAGCGTGTGCAGGATGGCCTGCCAGAGTCGATGATCGCGAAACAGCTGGGCATAGTTCATGAGCCCGTGAAAGGACGTGTCCTGATCGGTCATCGTCAGGTTCTGGAAACTGATCACCAGGGAATAGACCAGCGGGAACAAGCCGACGAGGAGCAGCAGCAGAATCGCCGGGAACACGAGCCAGAGACGGAAGTTGCGATCCGGCATCCGATGCTTGCGCACCGGTGTATCGAGAACGCGATCAACCGTCTCCGACGTCATGAACCATTCAAGCCCTTACTTCGGATAGGCACCAGACTTCATCGCCCAGTTGGCATAGACGGCCTTCTGCTTGTCGACGCCGATCTTCTCGGTGATCGCGTCCCAATCGCTGGCGGCCTGATCGAGGATCGCCTTGGGATCATCGCCAGCCCACAGCTTGCTGATGGCCTGGCGCAGGACTTCCTCATATTTGTCGGTCTGGAGCAGCGACAGATCGAGCAGCCCGGTCTTCGATCCTTCCTGGAGCGTCGCAAGATAGGCCTTGGCATCGGGCCATAGCGCGAGATAGCCGGGATCGGTGTAGTGGGAGTCGCGGAACGGGTCACGTAAGGCGGTCGGCAGCTTCACCCGCTCGAGACTCACGTCCTCGCTGTTCAGCCACTGGATGAAGAGATAGGCGGCGTCCTTGTTCTTGCTCGTCGATGCAACCGAGAGCGCGAAGCCGGCGGCAAGCTCGGGATGGCCGCCAGGCGGCAGGGCGTAGCCGACCTTGCCGGCGATGGTCGATTTCGGAACCCAGTTCAAGGCCTCCTCGTCCTTGCCGTAGCCGGCGGCCCAGCGTCCATATGGCGGCCAGGAGATGGTCATCGCCGTCTGGCCGGCAAGAAAGGCCGCGAGATTCTCCGTGAAGCCCCACTGCTCGACCCCCGGCGGCATGAACTTGTTCTCGTTGCGCATGTCGGAGAAGACCTTGACACCGATGTCGCTGTTGATGGTCGCCTTCATGGTGTCGGCATCGAAGAACTTGCCGCCCTCATTGCGGAAGCGCTCCTGGAACATGAACTGGGCGTAGGGCGGCTGGCGGAAGAAGGCTGCGCCATACATGCCGGGCTGGTATTTGTCGGTCAGAAACTGGCCGATCTCATCGAACTCCGCCCATGTCTTGGGAACCGCCAGGTCGCGATTGAACTTGGCCTTGAACTCCTCCTTGTTCTTGGGGTCGTCGAAGATGTCCTTGCGGTAGTAGAAGACGAAGACGTCGCCATCGTCGGGAAAGCCGTAGATCTTGTCATTCACCTTCATCTGGTTGTCGCGATAGGTCGGCGCAATCTTCTGCAGCTCGTCGTTGTAGCCATATTTTTCGACATAGGGGTCGAGGTCCTCCAGCGCCCCGGCCTGGGCGAGATCCGGCATCCAGGAGGGAATGACGTTCAGTGCATCATAGGCACCGGTCCCGGCGCGATATTCCTGCATGATCTTGGTGAACATCTCGGCGGTCGCGACTTCCACCACCTTGACCTTCACGCCGGTGAGCTTCTCCCATTTCGGACCGGAGAAGTTCAGAGGATCGAGGGCCTGAAGCCCAGCTTCCCAGACGATGGTGATCGTCTGTCCACGGTATTTCTGCGCTTCCTTAACGGCACGTTCGGCCGCACTCTCGGCATGGGCGCCCGTCACCACGGACAAGGCGAGGGCGGTTAAAGCGAGCGTCGAGCTCCATCTGGCAAGCAAGCCCATCGGCTACTCCTCTTTTGTTCCCCGGTCCTTATCCGCCATAAGCGGCGCGCAGCCGCTCAAGGCGCCGTTTGAAAGGTTCGCCATCCAGCACATCGCGGTTGACAACGCCGCGCGGCACCCGGCCATGCTGGACGTCGAGGACAGCGCGGACATCCGCCGCACCATTGCCGGCGAAGCACTGATCGGTCCAGCAGAGCGCATGCGGGGTCAGAATGGCGTTGTCGAGCCGAAGCAGCGGGTCATCGGCCGGCGGCGGCTCGCGCTCGAAAACATCGAGGCCGGCGCCGGCAATGCGCTCGTCCTGCAGCACGGCGGTCAAGGCCTGCTGATCGACGATCGGTCCGCGCGCCGTGTTGATGAGAAAGGCCGTCGGCTTCATCAACGCCAGGCGAGTCGCATTCACCAGATGACGGGTATCCGCGGTCAGAGGGCAGTTGACGGCCAGCACATCGCTTCGCCGGAAGACGTCATCCAGCTCCACAAGCTCGACGCCGAGCTCGTGCGCCAGTTCGGGCGCGGCGTAAGGATCATGGGCGATGAAGGCCATGTCGAAGGGCTTGGCTAGGCGAAACATCTCGGCACCGATATTGCCGATGCCGAGCGAGCCCAGCGTGCGGCCAACAAGGCCGCATCCCATGAACTGGGCGCGGCGGTTGAACCCGTCCGGCCCTTCGCGGGTGAGGCGGTCCTTGATCCTGAGCCTGCCGGTTAAAGCCAGCATCAACGCAATGATCGAGACGGCTACCGGGCGGCGGACCCCGTCCGGGGTGATGACCAGAGGGATGCCGGCACGCGTCAGGGCGTCGACATCGACATTGTCATAGCCGACCCCGAACCGGGCGACGACCGCCAGACGACCGTTGGGGTGGATGCTTTCGGCGCTGAAGCGCGGCGTCAGCAGGATGAGGGCGTCGGCATCGGCAAGTTGGTCGGCGCGCAGACTGTCGGCAGGTTCGAGAAAGAGGACCTCGACACCGGGCGCCTCGATCAGCGGCTTCAAATCGAAGTCGGGAAAGAGCGGCGAACCGTCGGCTTTACGAAAATCCGCCGAGAGAGCGACCCGGAAAGGTGCCATCGCCCGTCAAGCCCTTCCACAGCCGGCCCGCAATTTTGCCAGCGCCGCCGCGAGAGCATCATGGAGCACCCAGACATCGCCGGAATAGCAGACGAAATCAAATCCCAGACGATTGACCTCGATCCCCTGCTCGACCGTCGGCACGAGGCGACCGAGGGCGCGGCCGTGGCGGCGGGCGGCGGTGACCACCCGCTCGATCGCATTCTTGAATTTCGGATTGTCGAACTCGCCGGGAATGCCCAGCGAGACCGACAGATCGAAATGACCGACCCAGAGCAGGTCGACACCGTCGATGCCGGCGATGGCATCGGCGTTCTCTACCCCCTCGGCGGTCTCGATCTGGCAAACGAAAGTGGTGCGCTCATTGGCGCGGCCGAATTTGTCTGCGACAGTGCCAGGCCGGTAATTGTCATGGGCGATCTGCAGCGCAACCCCGCGCGACCCCAGCGGGTGGTATTTAATGCTGGCGATGATGCGGCGCACCTCATCGGGCGTGCCGACCATGGGGAGCATGAGGCCCTCCGCACCGGCATCGCAGGCCCGGGCGATGTGGTGATATTCCTTCGACGGGACCCGGACGATGGCCGGCAGCGAGGCCGCCTCGAAGAAGCGGATGGCCGACTTGACCGTCTCCATCCCGAAACCGGAGTGTTCCATGTCAAAAATGACGAATTCGCACCCGGCCGATTTCAGGATGTGGCCGATACCCGGCGTCGCGAACTCGACGATGAAATGCCCGAACTTCGGCTCGCGCGTCCGGGTCAGCGCCTTCAGGCCCTGTCCATCCACTGCTTCCTCCCGAGGACGGTCCGCTGCCGGGCGGACTTCTTGCTGGCATTAGCATAGCAAGGGGCCAAGCGACGTCAATCAGTGGGAAGCCTTATGGATGGCCGGTCACCCCCGCGCTCGCGGAGCCGTGCAAGCTCCTTCCAGGCCTCGTTGCGCTCCTCGATCAGGCGACCGATATGATCGACCCGCATCCGTTCCACCTGCTGACACTGGTCGTAGCGGCACCCTTGGTTATGGCAAGGCAGGGAAAGGCTCGCGAGCTTCTCTTCGAGCTTGGCGACAATGGCATTCAAACGGTCGACATCGGCCTTCAAGACGTCCCGTTCGAGGAGCAGGAGCGCCAGATTCTGCTCCTTCAGATCGACAATCTTGTTCATTTCGACACCAACGCACTGACCCGGCGAATACTTCACGAAAATGGTAAGATGATCCAGGGGAGAGGCAGGCGGGAGAGTCGTTTCTCCGGCCGGTGTGCTCATTTGGCCAGGTGAGCCGCCAGGCTCGTCGAAAAAGTGTCAGCCGAAGAGCCGCTCGCCCTGCTCGTCGACGAGCTGGCGCCCCTTGGCGATGGCGGCGTCGATGGCGGCGTCCTTGCTGGCGAAGCGGTCGGCCCGGATGAAGGCATGCTCCTGACGACCATCTGCGGTGGATCGCGAGATCGATCCGGCAAGCTGATATTGGCCATTTTCCAGGAAAGGCTTCGCGGCGATCAGGTATCCCTTGTGCTCGACCTCCTTGGCCGCCGCGGCGGTCTCATCCTGCCGAGCCTTTCCCCAGCCGAACAGGGATTTCAAGAACGACACCTGACGTGACCCTCCGGTGGCCACCCTCGCGGCTTCAGCCCCCTTATAATGCACTCCTCAGGTCAAGTCACACGGTCTTCGGGGCGAGCGGCAGCGTCACCTCGATGCGGCTCGGCAGGTTTGCCTCCGGCGCCCATCGTGCACTGCCGCCATGGGTGGTGGCGATCTGGCGGACGAGGGTCAGGCCGAGACCGGTGCCGCGGGACGTCGGGCGGCCCGACCAGCTGCGATAGAAGGGCGAAAAGATCCGCTCCCGTTCGCTCTCCGCCACGCCCGGACCCTGGTCCGAAACCACGATCGAGGCCCGGCCCTTATGGCGGCCCACCAGGATCTCGATCGGCGGCCTGCCATGCCTCTGGGCATTGTCGAGCAAATTGCGCAGCATGCGCTGCAGCAGGCTCCTATCGCCCAGAACCGACACCGACTCGCCCTCCAATGTGCAGTTGTCGTAACGCGCCCCCTCCTCCGCAGCGAGTGCCAGGAGATCGATCTCCTCGTCGGCCCGGGTCACGGCTTGGGCATCGAGTCGGCTCGACAGCAGGATCTCGTCGATCAGCCCGTCGAGCTCGGCAATGTCGCCGAGGAGCTCCGTTTTGCGCTTGTTGTCGCCATTCTCGGACAGGAATTCGACGCCGAGACGGATGCGCGACAGCGGCGTACGCAGCTCGTGCGAGGTGTTGGCGAGCAGCAGCCTATGGGTCTCGACCAGCTCCTCGATGCGGGCGGCGGCGCGGTTGAAGCTGGCCGCGAGCCGGGCGACCTCGTCCCTGCCTTCGATCTCGACGCGGGCCGAAAGATTGCCGGATCCGAGCTGCTCGACCCCGCGCTGAAGCCGTTCGAGGCGGCCGGTCAACCAGCGCACCACCGGATAGGCGCAGAGCGCAACGGCGAGCGCGATGCAGCCAAGAAAGATGATCAGGCGGAGCACCGAACGGTGCGGCGGGATCGACGGCCGGGCCACGATCCAGCGGTTGTCCGACAGCTTGATCGCCCATGCCGCACCGTCACGGCCATAGATCCAGCCATGCGACTGGCGGGCTGCAGGCCGCGGCACGGGACGGCCGGCGGCAGCGACCAGGTGGCGACCGCCATCGAACAGCCCGAGGTCGATGTCGAGCCGATCATGCAGGCGGGTGATCGCTTCCTGCTGTGCCGCCGGGCCGGCGGCAGGCGGGGGCAATTGCGCCGCCACCAGCTCGCCGGCGATCTCGAAGGCGCGTGAGGCGGGCGTGTCGCTCGGACCGAGCCGCCACAGGAGGCCAGCGATCAGCACCACCAGCAGGAGGCTTGCGATAATCGTGATATAGAGCTGGTGATAAAGATGCCTCATCTCCAATCAATCCTGCGCCTTGGCGAAGACATAGCCAGCGCCGCGGACGGTAATGACCCGGCGGGGCTTGCGGTGATCGTCTTCGATGGCGGCGCGGATGCGCGAGATATGCACGTCGATCGAGCGGTCGAAGGCTTCGAGCGGCTCATTGCGCATGATGTCCATCAGCGCCTCGCGCGTCATCACGTGACCGGCGCGCCGCGCCATGGCGAGCAATATGCCGAATTGATGACTGGTCAGCGACTTCGGCTCGCCATTAAGGCGGACCTCGCGGGCATCGCAGTCGATCTCCAGCCGACCGAAGCGCAGGATGGTCTCGGCGATGCCGCGGCCACGCCTCAGGATGGCCCGCACCCTGGCGAGCAATTCGCGAGGCTCGAACGGTTTCGGCAGGTAATCATCGGCGCCCAATTCAAGACCGACGATGCGGTCCATGGCATCGCCACGGGCGGTCAGCATGAGAATCGGAATGCCGCCCCGCCTGCGCAGCTGTCGGCAGACGTCAAGCCCGTCCATGTCGGGAAGCATCAGGTCAAGGATCACCATGTCGAAACTGCCGGCACCCTGCATCTGCAGCCCGGCGGCGCCATTGGCGGCGCGCGACACGCGAAAACCCGACTGGCCGAGATAGTCCGACACCATCTCGGCCAGTCGGCCATCATCCTCAATGAGCAATATGCGGTCGCTCACCGCAGGGTTCATCCGCGATGCCAGCGCCAGAACGCCCGGTGCTCGCGCCATTCATCAAGCCGTTCCTCAAGCTTGCGCCGCTGCTCGACGCTCAAAACATCGCCAGCATCGGCAAGGACCTGGGCGATGCGGCGGGTGGCGGCATCGATGTTGGCCATCTGCTCCGTCCTGAGCGACTCGAGGGCGGCGCGGTCAACGGTCGGCGCGGTGAGCAGGTCGCGGACTCGCCCCCGCGCGGATTTGATCTTTTCACGCAACGGGATGAGATCCTTCACCGCGGTCCTCACGATGGTGCGCAGCTTCTCGGTCTGTTCGTTGGTCGCATCGACCTCGATGGCGAGATGGCGCACCATGCGGTCGGCATGCTCTTCGGCCTTGGCGGGATCGAAATCATGGCCGCCCATGAAGTGCATCGGCATTCCCTGCCCGTCGCTGTACTGGCTCATGGCACTGGTCGCGACTGCGCCCGTGAGGGCCGCGGCCAAGGCGACGGTCGGCAGTATCAGCCAGCTCCTTCCGCTCCTTGCCTGCTGCGGCTGAGGGTTGGTCGAGGAACCAGCCGAAATGAGGTGATCGTTCATCGTGCTTCTCCTTGGCTTGAGACGGCAAACCGTCGCAAGTCACTTGAAGTTCAGCAATTTCCAAGACGTCTCCGGAGTGCAAAGATTTGTAAAGCGATCACGGTCAGGAGCGAAGATGACATCCGGGGCTGCGCGTGCCGGCAAGATATTCATCGATTATTTGACGATAACGCACCGGACCAAAGCTCGGGAAATGGCCGCCGTGGACGACTTCCACCCGCAGAGGTCGCAGCTTCTCGAGCGTTAGCGCATAGTCGATACGATTGGAATGATAAGCATCATCAATAAGCGGGCCGTCATAGATGATGTCGCCTGACAGCAGGATGCCGGTCCTGGCCTCGAACAAGGCTATGCCGCCAGGCGAGTGGCCAGGGGTATGGATGACCTCGAAGGCGCGGTTCCCGAGGTCGATCCGGTCGCCATCGGCGAGCGCGGTCGTGGCGGGCGCGGGGGGTATGCGGTAGGCGGCGGCAGACCATCCGGCTGGCCGGCGCTCGAACATGTCATCGGTGGCATAGCGATCGGCGAGCGTCCATTCCCGGCGCGGGTCGGCCAGGATCTCAGCTTCCGACCGCTCCACGCGACGATCGTCGAACTCGTGATGGGAGCCGATGTGATCGAAATGGGTGTGGCTGGCGACACAGACGACCGGCCGGCCCGTCACCAGCGGGACGTAGCTCCGAAGGCTGACATGGCCGAGGCCGGTATCGAACAAAAGGTCGCGATCGCGGCCGCGGACATGCCACATGTTGCAGCGGTAGAAAGGCTTGATCCAGGGTTCGTGAATGAGCGTGACATCATCGCTCATGCGAATGGTTTCATACCAGTCGCCGGGGTCGACAAAGTCGCTGCCAGCCACCTTCACCTCGTCATCACGATCAAGTCGGCCGGATCACAGGATACGGCGACGCGCGCCCCGACGGCAATCTCCTGACGTAAGGGAATCTTGGCTGCAAAGTGAACCTCGGGCTGGCGCAAAGAGAGGGCGGCGACCCGCCGAAAGCTTCCCTGGAACACGATATCGGTGATCTCGGCATCGCCGAGATCGAGGGCTCGGCGTGGCTCTCCGAGATGAAGATGCTCCGGCCGCAGCGCCAGAAGCAGCGGGGCGCCGACCGGCGCCTCGGCAGCGATCCGGAACTCGCCGAGGCCGGTCGAGGCCAAGGCGGTTCCGTCCGCGGCGGCGATGACGATCGCTTCGATCGCGGTGCTGTCGCCCATGAAGGAGGCGGTGAACCGGCTGGCCGGGCGGGCATAGATGCGCTCGGGCGGACCTTCGTCCTCGATCCGGCCGCGGTTCATCACAACGCAATGGTCGGCGAGCGCCATTGCCTCCTCTTGGTCGTGCGTCACATGGACGAAAGCCGTCCCGACCCGATGTTGCAAAGCCTTGAGCTCGTCCTGCATCTGCCGCCTGAGCTTGAGATCGAGGGCGCCCAGAGGCTCGTCGAGCAGCAGAACAGCCGGCTCGACCACCAGTGCGCGGGCCAGCGCCACGCGCTGCCGCTGGCCGCCGGAAAGCTGGTGCGGTCGCTTGGCGCTCAGACCCTCGAGCCCGACAAGGGCCAAGGCGGACGCGACCTTCTCGCGGCGGGACTTCCTGTCGACACCGCGCATCATGAGGCCAAAACCGACATTGGATTCGACCGACATGTGCGGGAAGAGCGCATAGTCCTGGAAGACCGTAGCGGTCGGCCGGCGCTGGGGGCCAAGCCGCGTGCAATCCGCGCCATCGATCAGCACGCGCCCTTGCGAGGGAAAGACAAAACCGCCGAGGATCGACAGGAGCGTGGTCTTTCCCGAACCGGAAGGGCCAAGCAGCACCGTATAGGCGCCGGCTGCGACCTTGAGCGATACACCGTCGAGCGCCACCGCATCGCCATAGAGGTGGCGAACGTCCTCGATCTCGACCAGAGCATCGGTCACGACCGCCTCCGGAAGACGACCAGCTCCGCCACGATGGCAAACAGGATCGAGACGATGAAAACCAGCGACCCGGCAGCATTGGTCTTCGGGTTCAGACCCGATCGGAGAAGATTCCAGATCTCGACCGGCAGAGTGGTTTCAAAGCGGGTGAGCAGAAAGGCGATGATGAACTCGTCCCAGGAAAACGTCATGGACAGGAAGAACCCGGCGAAGATCGCCGGCCAGAGCATGGGTGCAGTGACGAGCAGCATGACCTGCCACTCGCCTGCCCCGAGATCGCGGGCTGCGCGCTCGATGTTCACCTGATGGTCGCCCATCTGGCTGTAGATGATGGCAAAGCACAGAGGCAGGTTGATCACCACATGACCGATCGCGGCAGCCGCCAGCGACTTGGCCACGCCGATCTGGTTGAAGAAGGTGAGAAGCCCCATGCCGATGATCAGATAGCTGACAGCGAGCGGCAGCATGATCAGACCCCGGAGGATCCGGCTTCCAGGCAGGACATGGCGGGCAAAGCCCCAGGCGGCCAGGAAGCCAAGCAACGCTGACAGCACCGAGGACATGACGGCGACAATGAGGGAGTTGGTGAGCCCGCTCACGAGCCGCGGATCATTGATGACCGCCAGATACCAGCGCAGGGAAGGCCCGGTGAAAGGGGGAATCGGCAATGAGGAGGCCTGCAGCGAGAACAGCGCGAGAACGATGACGGGAAGAAAAATGAAGCCGAAGATCGCAACCGCATAGGCAGAGGCAAGAAGGGTGAGCGGCCGCGGCACGATCATGCCCGCTCGAGCTTGAGCCAGCGCGCCGACAGCAGATAGCCAGCAGTGACGACGCCCATCAGGATCAGCGACAAGGCCGAGGCGAGTGGAAAGTCGCCACGGCGGCCGATCTGCATCATGACCAATTGCGACATCAGCAGCTCGTTGTTGCCGCCGAGAATTTGAGGCGTGATGTAATCCCCCATGGCAATCACAAAGGTGAGGAAGCATCCGACGACGATGCCCGGTGCAGTCAAGGGCAGGATCACGTGAAAGAAAATGGCCAGGCGACCGGCGCCGAGATCGGCAGCGGCTCGACGGTAATTCGGATTGAGCTGCTTGAGATTGGCGAAAATCGTCAGCGTCAGAAGCATGACGAAGAAGTGGGTGAAGCCGACGACAGTTGCGAAGCGCGTGTTGGCGAGCCGCAGCGGTTCATCGACCAGCCCCATCGCGGTCATGGCGTCATTGACAACGCCCCGCTCGGCCAGAACCAGCAGCCAGCTGTAGGAGCGAACGATGTAAGAGGTCCAGAACGGGAGCACGGCAAGCATGAGGGCGAGCCTCTGCCATCGCTCAGGCACGATTTCGGCAAGGATCCACGCGAAGGGATAGGCGAGGAGCAGCGAAACGATCGTCACCCAGGCCGTAACTTCGAGGGAGTTGACCATGGCCTGAAAGTAGTTCGGATCGGTGAAGAACTGGCGGTAGTTTGCGAGCGTCCAGCCGCCGTTCGCATGGTCTTGAAGGCTCACGACAACCATGGCCGCCAAAGGGAGGATGAAAAACAACACGGTCCATGCAACGGCTGGACCGATCAGCAGCCAGGCGCGAGCACGAACCGAGCTCATCGCTTCCGACTATTTGGCCTGCAGCATCTCCGTCCAGACATCCTGCATCTTCTTGTCGAGAGCGGAATCGGGGGCCGGATAGCGCTGCGCCCGCTTCAGGAACCCTGGCTGCTCATCGAAGCGCAGAATTCGCTTCTGATCGGCGGTCAGAGCGGCCTTGCTGTTGGCCGGCATGCCCCAATAGCAGGAGGAGGTTGCGAGGCGGGCCTGACCTTCGGGCGACAGCACATATTGGATGAATTTGAGGGCGAGATCCTTGTTCTTGCCGGCGGCGAAGATGGCGAGAGACTGCGACCAGAGAATGCCGCCTTCCTTGGGAATGGAAAAATCGAGCGCCGGATTTTCCTTGGCAAGCCCCGCAGTGACCCATTCGCCGCCACCGACCAGAATGTCCACCTCGCCGGTGGCGAGCGCCGTCTGGCTCGCGGTAACTTCACCGACCAGCTTGGCATTCGCCTTCATCTTGAGAAGGAGATCCTTGATTGCCGGAAGATCGGCTTCGGTCAGGTCGGCGGTCTTCTTGCCGAGCGCCAGCGCCGCCATGCCGATCACCGGCAGGTAGTAATCATAGATTGCGAGGCGCCCCTTGTATTCCGGATCGGTCAGAGCGGCGAGCGACTGCATGGCCGAGACGTCGACCTTGTCCTTGTTGTAGCTGATGGTGTTGTAGCCGAACTTCTCGGTTATGCCGTAGCGCTTGCCACCGATCTTGGTGGTGTCGTCCATCCGCACCTCGGGGTAGAGGTCGGCAAGCGGCAGCCTGTCCTCGGGCAAGGGCTCGAACAGCCCCTTCTCGACACCGCGCGGCACATCGATCGAGTCAATCACCATGACGTCCCAATCACCCGGCTGGGACTGGTCGACAATGGCAAAACCGGCACCAGTGCCTTCGAACTCCTTCAAGTTCACCTTGACGCCGTTTGCCTCCTCGAACGGCTTGAGAAGATTGGGATCGGAATGATCGCACCAGACCAGAGCATTGAGCTCTGCCGCGGCAGCGGAACGACCAAGCGGACACAAGGCAGCCATCGCCATGATGGCGCCGCAACCAAGCAGGACGGCAGCCCGAAACGGCAGGATGCACATGAGGGCCTCCCAGAAATGCTGTTCTTTTCGGATGGCTGGAAGCCTGACGGAATTCGGCGCCTTAGTCAAAGGTGCTCACGGTCCGGATTCTTTGCGTTTGCTCACCGCCCAATTCTCCTTCGCCTCCGCTCACGCGCGACAAGGGAAAAAGGTAGAGACCGGCGGCTGGGCTTCGTCCCTCATGGCCGGTCCCCGAGCCGGGCATCCAGAGGATACTCCAAGGAAAGACTGGATGGCCGGGTCAAGCCCGGCCATGAGGGAAAGGAAGACGGCAACCCTCATCCCCCGTCGTTGTCCTCGTCCCACACGACATGCCGGCTCGACGCGTTGTGGCCGACATGCATCAGGCGATAGGCGAGAGCGATCAGCACGATGGCGAGCGGCTTGGCGAACATCTTGTACCATGGCAGCGGATCCTCGGTTGCCGCCCAGTCGGTGGCGAAGTCGACCACCATATAGACGAGGATGACGCTCAGGAGCGTGTCCTTGAGCTCCTGCAGGCCTTCGACCCGCATCCAAGAAGGCACCGCGCGGCGGATGTCGGGCGGCAGATCGAAGACGAAGCCGAAGGCGATCGAATAGGTGAAGATCAACAGCACGATGCCGAACAGGAAGGAGTCGGTGCCGGACATCACGAGAGCGCTCGCCATGCGGGGATCCTCGCGGGTCATCACCATGCTGGCGCCCTGGAGGATATGGCCTGCCCCCTCGCCGAACATGACAAGGGCGCCGACGGCGGTGCCGACCGAAGCGATCAGCATGATGAAACGCAGCGAGATGAAGAGACGAAGCATGCGACCCCCGAAGTTCCGTGGCGATCCGCCGGTCATGTCGGCGACCGATCCGCGAGCAGCGCTGTCGGCTGGCCGCTTTGCTGCCGAACCCGACTTGGCGGGAACCGGTCCTGGGGAATCCTCCATGCTTGGCTTGTCTCCATCGGCTGGCCCCGGGACCATGATACCGCGTTCACCGGCGAGGTGAACGGGAATCCGCCTTGGGGAATGGAAATCCTATCCCGATCGCCCTGTTGCCGCTCGGCGATTTTCAGGAGATGCTAGCGCAGCCTCTGCCCGAGAAGCGGAGGGCTTGTCCGGCTCGAGTCGGACGAAGAAGAAACTGCAGGGAGGCGTCATGGGCAGGTTTTTCACCGCGCTATTCATCATGCTGCTGCCGTCGCTGGCGGTGGCGCAGACTTACCCCGAACGGCCGATCACCATCGTCGTGCCGTTCTCGGCTGGCGGTCCGACGGACACGGTGACCCGCCTTGTGGCGGACGCCATGAGCAAGGATCTCGGCCAGCAGATCGTGGTGGAGAATGTCACCGGGGCCGGCGGCACGCTCGGGGCTGGGCGGGTCGCAAAGGCGACACCCGATGGCTACACCTTGCTGCTTCACCATATCGGCATGGCGACCTCGGCAACGCTTTATCGCAAGCTCGCCTACAAGCCGCTCGAGGCCTTCGAGTATGTCGGGCTCGTCACAGAAGTTCCGATGGTGATCGTCGGCCGCAAGGATCTCGAGCCCAAGGACCTTAAAAGCCTGATCGAGTATGTGAAGGCAAACAAGGACAAGGTGACCTATGCTCATGCCGGAGTCGGGGCTGCGTCGCATCTCTGCGGCATGCTGTTCATGAGCAAGATCGACACGCCGCTCACCACCGTGCCGTATAAAGGCACGGGCCCGGCGCTCACCGACCTCATCGGCGGCCAGGTCGATCTCCTGTGCGACCAGACCACCAACACGACCAACCAGATCAAGTCGGGCGAGATCAAGGCCTATGCCACGACGAGCGGCCAGCGGCTGGCGGCACTTCCCGACGTCCCGACCGCCAAGGAACAGGGCCTCGATATCGAGGTGGCGATCTGGCACGGTCTCTATGCCCCGAAGGGGACACCCAAGGCGATCGTCGAGCGGCTCGCCGCTTCTCTGCAGAAGGCACTTCAGGACGAAACGGTGAAGAGCCGCTTTGCCAGCCTCGGCACCGCACCCGTGCCGCTGGACCAGGCCCAGCCGGCGGCGCTTGAAGCCAAGCTGAAGGGCGAGATCGACCGCTGGCGTCCGGTGATCCAGGCCGCCGGACAATATGCCGATTGAGCGAGCGGGCAG
>DATAOT010000139.1:0-2495 GCA_036265615.1 Aestuariivirgaceae bacterium | reverse complement strand
ATCGTCCAGAAGCTCGCGCATCTCGCCGATCATTTGCGGTGAGCCGCAGAGCATCAGCCGGTCCTGCTCACGATCTAGAACCGGCAGACCAGTATCATTGAACAACGTCTTCGACGTGATGAGATCGGTAATGCGGCCGCGATTGCGGAACGGCTCGCGCGTCACCGTGGGATAATAGACGAGTTTTTCGCGCACGAGTTCGCCGACATATTCATCTTCCGGCAGGTGCTCGGTGATCGTCTCGGCATAAGCGAGTTCAGCGACATGGCGGCAGCCATGCACCAACACGACCTTTTCGAAGCGGTCGTAAGTCTCGGGATCGCGGATGATGCTCATGAACGGCGCCAGGCCGGTGCCCGTGCCGAGCAAATAAAGATTACGGCCGTCGAGCAGGTTGTCGAGGACGAGCGTGCCCGTCGCCTTGCGGCTAACGATGATGGGATCGCCGACATTGAGGTGCTGCAGCCGCGAGGTCAGCGGCCCGTCCGCAACCTTGATCGAGAAGAATTCGAGGTTCTCCTCATAATTCGGGCTGACCACGCTGTAGGCGCGCAACAGCGACCGCCCCTCGACCTCCAGACCGATCATGGTGAACTGACCGTTGCGGAAGCGGAAGGTGGGATTTCGGGTCGTGCGGAAGCTGAACAGCGTATCAGTCCAGTGATGCACCGAGACGACTTCTTCTTGATTGAAGTTGCTCATTCTCGTCCTGCCGCTTGCCCGAGCATAAAGCCGCCGCCGATCGACGGATTTGCACAAAATCCATCTAAATCAGCTATTTACCTTACTCAGGATCGTTTGTACACGAACGGTTTTATGGTGCGGCGGCAGGCCTCTGTCAATTCGCGACGGCAAGTGCTTGCATGGGACCAAACGCCGCGAGGGAGGAGGACTTTTCGCAATGGCAGCTGAAGAGCAAAAGCAACCCGGGCCGACCAAGCTCGTCATCCGCAATATCGGCCTGATCCTTAGCGGCGCCCTCGAGCGACCGATCCTCGACGGCGACGCAGTGGTGGCGGTGGACGGCCGCATCAGTGCGATCGGGCGGCTGAAGGACCTCGACACCGACGGCGCAACGACTGTTGTCGATGCCAAGGGTGCGGTGCTCACTCCCGGCCTGATCGACAGCCACGTTCATCCCGTTGCCGGCGACTGGACGCCGCGCCAGAGCCAGCTGAACTGGATCGATTCCTCGATGCACGGCGGGGTCACGACGATGATCTCCGCCGGCGAGGTGCACACGCCGGGCCGCCCGCGCGACATTGTAGGCTTGAAAGCGATGGCGATCACCGCGCAGCGGACATTCGCGGCATTCCGGCCCGGTGGGGTGAAGCTCCATGCCGGCGCCCCGGTGATCGAGCACGGAATGGAAGAAATCGATTTCGCCGAGCTCGCCTCGGCTGGCGTGAAGCTCCTCGGCGAGATCGGACTCGGCGGCGTCAAGGACGGGCCGACCGGCCGCAAAATGGTTGCCTGGGCGCGGAAGTACGGCATCCAGAGCACGATCCACACCGGCGGACCCTCGATCCCCGGCTCCAGCCTGATCGATAAGGACATCGTGCTCGAATGCGATGCCGATGTCGTTGGGCACGTGAACGGTGGCCACACCGCGCTGCCGGACGATCAGATCCGCTGCATCTGCGAGGGCTGCAAACGCGGGCTCGAACTTGTGCACAACGGCAACGGCCGCTCCGCGCTGTACACCCTGCACCTCGCCAAGGAGATGGGTGAGCTCAATCGCGTCATTCTGGGGACCGACGGTCCGGCAGGCTCAGGCGTTCAGCCGCTCGGCATCCTGCGCATGGTCTCGATGCTGGCCTCGCTCGGTGAGGTTTCGGCCGAGACCGCCTTCTGCTTCGGCACCGGCAATACCGCGCGGATGCGCAGCCTCGATTGCGGGCTGATCGAGGTCGGTCGCGTCGCCGATTTCGTGTTGATGGACAAGGCCCAGCATTCGCCGGCGAATACCCTGCTGGAGAGCGTCGCGCTCGGCGATCTGCCGGGAATCGGCATGGTCATCATCGATGGGCTGGTGCGCAGCGGACGCAGTCGCAACACCCCGCCTGCCGAGCGCGTGCCGGAAGTGGTCGCGGCGGCTTGAAATGCGCAGGTAAGCCGCCGCTCGCCCCGCCAATTCTGTTACCGAAAAAACACAGCCCGGCTTAATGCAGCAAGAGTGTGGCCTCAGCTCTTGCGGTATCGAGTGGATGTTCCTCCCGAACTGGTCGATCAAGGGCGAGTATCAGTATATCGGGCTACGCCACGGCCCGGTGGCATCCGCCACCGAGTTCGTCGGCGGGCTCGGAACGGCCTTCGTGATCACCCACGTCAATCCGCCGATCGCCATGCACAAGCGCTCGCATCGGCCTCAACTACCACTTCACTCTGGCTCCGCCGGCTCCGGTCGTCGCACGCTACTGAGCGAAGCAAACCTCAAACGATCAGGCCCGGCCAAGTGCCGGGCCTTTTCATTTGAGCTTGGCGAGCAGCTTGAC
>DATAOT010000138.1:0-36391 GCA_036265615.1 Aestuariivirgaceae bacterium | reverse complement strand
CTCGAATTCGCTAAATCGTCCTTTCGATCGTCCTCGCTTGTGGAGGTGCTCCGGTCGAGGTCTCGATTAAGCCAAGCGTAGTAGGCAAGGCACTCCCGACAGAGCTCGGTGGGCGGACAACAGCGTTCATCCCCTCTACCGGTCATAGTTCTCAGTCCTTGCGTGAATACCCCGTCGAAGATGTCGTTGCGGAACGCTGCATGATACGCCCTCGCGGTTGAATCAAGCTTCGTTTGAGCGTTTGCGGTCGCGATGTCTCAATTCAGCAACATACGGGCTTACGGGAAAGCCACGCACCCAGACTTGCTGGGGCAGATGCTAGGGCAGAGTGAAAGCTTTCGAAATTTTTTATAGCAATAACGGTGTGTTACATACGATTTGACGCGGAATTTCTCCCCGCTGCCAGCCGCGGGCGCTGGCTGGTGGGGCTCGAATCCTTCTGGGCGCTCGGCACCCTGGCCTTGGCCCTGGCAAGCGCCCTTGCTGCAGGCCTCGCACCCGCAATGGCCTGGCGGTGGATCTTTGCCGCCGCCGCCCTGCCCGCGCTGATCGGCCTGTGGTTTCGTCCGTGGATACCCGAATCACCCGCCTATCTGGCGCGCACCGGCCGTCCCGTGCAGGCCCTCGACGTCCTCGATCGGGTGGCGCTCGCCAATGGCCGCGGCAGACTCCCATCCTCCGTCAGGGTCGAGCAAGCGCAATCGCCTGCCGGGCCGGCGACGGTTTTCACCGGCGATCTCCGACGCCCGAGCCTGCTGATCCTGGCGGTCTGGCTGCTGGTGTCGGTCTCCTATTACGGCGTGTTCGTCTGGCTGCCGTCGCAGCTCGCCTTGCTGGGCCATGGTTTCCTGCGCGGCCAGGGCTTTCTCGTGCTGCTGGCCCTGGCGCAGCTCCCCGGTTATGCGCTCGCCGCCTTTGGCGTGGAGCGATGGGGACGGCGAGCGACGCTGATCGCGTTTCTGAGCCTCGGCGCCATCAGCTGTGCTCTTTTCGTCGCTGCAAGCTCGCCGCTCCTGCTTGCGGCTGCATTGCTCCTCATGAGCTTTGCGTTTCTCGGCGCCTGGGGCGCGCTCTATGCCTTCACGCCGGAAATCTTCCCGACGCGCCTGCGCGCCACCGGGATGGGGCTGGCAGGCGCCATGGCGCGCCTTGGCGGGCTCTTGGCTCCTTCCGCTCTGGCCGCGGTCGTCCTGGTCAGTTTCGGAGCTGCAATCGCGCTCTTTGCGGTCCTGCTGGCGCTCGCCGCCCTCGCGACCTATGCGATCAACCTCGAAACGCGCGGCGTGCCGCTGAGCTGACCCGTGCCGATCATGGCCAGCGCTCCTTGCAAAGGGCGAACAGCGCCCGCATCGCCTGGGCCTCGCCGCCGACCGGCCGGCCGGGCTTCGCTGTCGGTGTCCAGGCGAAGATGTCGAAATGGGCATAGGAGCGGGCCCGCTCGACGAACCGCCTGACGAACAGCGCCGCGGTGATCGAGCCGGCAAAGCCCGACGAGCCCGCGTTGTTGAGATCGGCGATCTTGCTTTCGAACAGCCCGTTATAGGCGCGCCACAGAGGCAGCCGCCACAGCGGGTCGTTCTCGGCGGCGGCATGCCGGGCCAGCGCCTCGGCCAGCCGATCGTCATCGGTGTAGAAGGGAGGCAGGTCGGGACCGAGCGCCACCCGGGCGGCGCCGGTCAAGGTCGCCATGTCGATCAGGAGATCGGGCGCCTCCTCGTCGGCAAGTGCCAGCGCGTCGGCGAGGATCAGCCGGCCCTCGGCATCGGTGTTGCCGATCTCGACCGTGAGCCCCTTGCGGCTCTTGAGAATGTCGCCCGGCCGGAAGGCGCTCCCCGAAATCGCGTTGTCGACCGCCGGGATGAGCACCCGAAGCCGCACCGGCAGCCGCGCCGCCATGATCAGCTCGGCAAGCCCGAGAACAGTGGCAGCGCCGCCCATATCCTTTTTCATGAGCAGCATGTTGGCGGATGGTTTGATGTCGAGGCCGCCGGTATCGAACGTCACCCCCTTGCCGACCAGGGTCAGCTTTGGCAGTGCGGCATCGCCGAAACTGAAATCGATGAGCCGCGGCGCCCGGCTGCTCGCCGCCCCCACCGCATGGATCAGGGGGAACCCTTGCTCGAGGGCCGCGCCGGCGGTGACGCTGAAGGCCGCGCCATGCCGCTCGGCGACGCTGCGGGCCGCCGCTTCGAGCTCGCCCGGGCCGAGATCGTTGGCCGGCGTGTTGACGAGATCCCTGACCAGTGTCACCGCCGCCGCCGTCATCCGCAGGGCCGGCGCATCGACCCCGCTTGGCGCTGCAAGGCTCGCCGGACTTCGCGCCGCCGCGCGATAGCGGGTGAACTCGTAGGCCTCGAGCAGCCAGCCGAGAGCCGCCAGCCGCTCCTCGGCGATCCCGCTGGCCAGGCGGTAGCTGCCCGGCGGCAGCAGCTTTGCAAGCTTGCCGGGCAGGAACGGATCGCCTGGCTCATCCGAGCCGAGGCCGAACAGCACCTGCTCGACGCCGCCCTCGGCGTCCGGGAAGATCAGCGTCCGCCCGCTCTCCGCCTTGAAATTGTTGGCCTTGGCCCAAGCCGCCTGCCGCGGCGGAAGCGCGCCGACCACCTGATCGACGGCCGAAGCCCGGCAGGCGGTGATCGGGACGGCATTCTTGGCGGCATCGTCATCGAGGAGAATCTCGGCGGGATCCATGCGGTCGGCTCCTTGCGATTGCGTCAGGCGAGAGCGGGATTATGCTTAACAGTTTGTTGAGAAGTGTTCCGCCAAGATCCAATCCACAGGACCTGACGGCGAAGGTTTTGGGGGGACGGCAAAATGGCATCTGCGCGCTCGGCGGCGGCGCTGCTCGCCTTGGCACTTGTTGTTGCGGGATGCTCCACGCAATCCTTGGGTTCGCTGTCGAGCGATCCGACACCGACGGGCAGCCTCGGGGAGGGGTCGCTCAAGGAGACATCGCTTGCCGCCCAGGCCTGGCGCAAGGACCCGAGCAACAAGAAGAACGGCCTGACCTATGCCCGCGGTCTGATGGCGCTGGAGCGCTCCGAGGAGGCCGTGAAGGTCGTCGAGGAGCTCGCCCATCGCAATCCCGACGATCTTGAGCTTGCGGCCTATCTCGGCAAGATCATGGTCCAGTCGGGTCGTCTCCAGGATGGCGAGAAGCAGCTGCGCAAGGCCGTCGCCGGCGGTCGGGACGACTGGCGCATCCGCTCGGCGCTGGGCTCCGCCCTCGACCAGCAGGGGCGCTACCAGGAAGCGCGCCAATGCTATGAGGAGGCCCTCAAGCGCAAGCCCGACGAGGTCTCCGTCATCAACAATCTCGGCATGTCCTACGCCCTCGAGGGCGACCTCAAGACGGCCGAGACCCATCTGCGGCGCGCCATGGGCCTGCCCAAGGGCGATGACAACGCCCAGCTCCGGCAGAACCTCGCCCTGGTGGTCGGCTTGCAGGGCCGCTTCGACGAGGCCAAGGAAATCGCCAGCCGCGACCTGCCGCCCGACAAGGTCGAGGCCAATGTCGCCTATCTTAAGCGCATGCTGTCCGAGCCCAATCCCTGGGAGCAGCTCAGGGCCGCGAAGTAGTGAGTAGTGAATAGGGTCCGGACCCTAGTGAGTAGTGAGTAGCTCGGCCGAGCACTGCCCCAAAACTACTCACTATTCACTATTCACTACTCACGACTCACGCCTCATCCCCGGCCCGTCTGCAGAAATCGAAACAGCGCGTCGAAATTGCCGTTGCTGCGGCTGAGCACGCCGGTGAACTGGTCGCGGAGCTGGAGCGTGAGCCACACGCCCTGGATATTCACGTCGATGATCTTGCCCCTCTGGACCCGCCAGTCGACATTGGCGCTGTGTCCGTCGGCGAACACGATCTTGCCTCTCACCATGCCGTCGCCCACGGCGGTGGCCATGAAGCGCTCGCCGGCAAAGCTCCTGGCGTTGCGTGCGAAGGTGGACGCCACATAGGCGGTGGCAAGCGCCACATAGCGCTCGCGGTCGCCCGGCGGCAGCTGCGAGCGGTAGCGGCCGAGCGCGAACATGGCCACGCCCTGATAGGCGCTGTAGCGCAGGAGGAGCGAGCGGAATCGCGACGGCGAGCCACCGGCGCGGGCCACCGCCAGCGCCTCGTTGGCCACCTCTGTGACCAGCTGGCGGTCATCGGCAAGAGCGGCCGACGGTGCGAGCAGCACTGCTGCCGGCAGCGCTTGCGCCAGACACAAGAGCCCTCGCCGGCTGATCGGCCGAGATCGTGAAGCCATCACCACCTTCCCCTGTCCCTGTTCGATGGATGTTGATCGAGTTGAAGATCACCGGTTCAGTGCAGCGACCAGCGCGTTGACGTTTCCACCGTTCTTCGCGATGTAGCGCTGGAAGATGCCGCGCTGCAGATAGCTCAAGGAAAAGCCAAGCACCGACACATCGAGGATCCGGTACTCGTTGCCGGTCCTGGAAAGCTGAAAGATCACATTGTAGGTGCTGCCCGTGAGCAGCGTGACGCGGGTATTGACCATGACCCGGCCGTCCTTGTCGCGCGTCACCTGGCCGATCTCGGCCTTGCCGACCGCATATTCACGCGAGCTGTCGGCGAAATAGCGCGCCATGAACATGGCGACGCCCTTGTAATAGCTTGGGTAGGCGGAGCGCGGCAGGGCTGCCCTGTAGGGCCCGAGCGCGTAATTGGCGATCGCCTCGACATTGGCATGGCGGGTGATCACCCGATGAAAGCTCATCACCGTGCCTTGCCGTGACGCCGCGATCAAGTCGTCGGCGACCCGGCGCATATAGGCCGCAGCCGAGGCGTCGCCTGTGGCGGCCTCGGCAGTGCCGACCTGCGCCCTGCCTTGCGACGTCATGACAAACGCCAGAAGTGCGGTCGAAATAAAACTGCGTCTTCCGATTGAGACGGGCACCATGACTTCGAACGCCGTGATTGAACGTCCGAATGAGTAATGGAAAGCCGCCGCTTCCGTCAATGGGAATGGCCTTCTACTTACCGGGACCGACATCCGCACGATCGGCGGCGATGCAAGGTTGCAGGCCACATAAAGATATGTTTATGTAGGCAACCATTCGGAAGGCAGAGGTCGTCATGGAGGATCTGCTCAAGGGTCTGCGCGCCGGTGCCGAAAGCACGAGGCTGAGGCTTCTGTTCATCCTGTCGCATGGCGAGTTCAACGTCACCGAGCTCACCGCCATCCTGGCCCAGAGTCAGCCGCGGGTCAGCCGTCACCTCAAGCTGATGTGCGAGGCCGGCCTCGTCGACCGCCACAAGGAGGGCAGCTGGGTGCTGTTCCGCCTTTCCGAGACCGGCGCCGGCGCCGCCGTGGCGCGCCTCATCGTCGACTTGCTGCCGGCCAAGGACGAGCTGCTGCAGCGTGATGCCGAGCGCCTGGCGAGCATCGTCGAAGCCCGCCAGCGGGCCGCTCAGGCCTATTTCAACTGGGTCGCCCGCCATTGGGACAAGATCCGCTCCCTCCACGTCGCCGAGGCCGAGGTCGAGCGCGCGCTCGCCAATCTGATCGGCACCGCCAAGGTCGATCTCCTGCTCGATCTCGGCACCGGCACCGGTCGCATGCTCGAGCTCTTCGCCCCGCTCGCGCGCCAGGCCGTCGGCATCGATCAGAGCCGCGAGATGCTGGGGCTCGCCCGCGCCAATATCGAGGCCCGCGGGCTGCGCCATGTTCAGGTCCGGCACGGCGACCTCTATTCGCTTCCCTATCCGACCGGCTTTGCCGATCTCATCACGATTCACCAGGTGCTCCATTACCTCGACGACCCGCAGCGCGCGCTTGTCGAGGCCGCTCGGGTGCTGAGGCCCGGTGGGCGCCTGGCGGTGGTCGATCTCGCCCCGCATGAGCTCGAATTCCTCCGCGAGTCCGCGGCCCACCGGCGGCTGGGGATCGCCAGCGAGCATCTTGCCCAATGGCTGCGGCGCGGCGGCCTCGAGATTGTCGAGCATCGTCTGCTGCCGCCGCCCGTCGACCCGGCGACTCCCGGCCTCTCGGTCTCGCTGTGGCTCGCCCAGCCATCCGCCGACGCCGGCCGCTCAAAACAGTTCGAGACCATGGAGCTCGCCGATGAATGAGCCAAAGCCCATCGACGTCTCCTTCGAGTTCTTCCCGCCCAAGACGCCGGAGGCCGAGACCGCCTTGTGGGCGGCGATCCGCAAGCTCGAGGTCTTCGATCCGAGCTATGTCTCGATCACCTACGGCGCCGGCGGCTCCACCCAGGACGCGACCCTCGCCACCGTCACGCGGATCGCCCACGAGACCAGGCTTTGCCCCGTCCCGCATCTCACCTGCGTCGGCAAGACCAGGCAGGAGGTCGACGAGGTGGTGCGCGCCATCGGCCGCGCCGGCATGCGCCATATCGTGGCCTTGCGCGGCGATCCGCCCGGCGGCGCGCTCCGTTACGAGCCGACGCCTGGCGGCTATGTCAATGGCGCCGATCTCGTCGGCGGCATCCGCGCCCTCGGCGATTTCGAGATTTCGGTCGCCGCCTATCCCGAGAAGCATCCCGAGTCCTTCACCCTCGAGGTTGACCTCGCAATGCTCGCCGCCAAGGTCGACAACGGGGCGACCGCGGCGCTGACCCAGTTCTTCTTCGACAATTCCGCCTATTTCCGCTTTGTCGACCGCGCCCGCGCCCGCGGCATCGACATCCCCATCATTCCCGGCATCCTGCCGGTGACCAATTTCGAGCGCGTCAGGCAGTTCGCCGAGCGCTGCGGGGCGCGCCTGACCTCGGCCTTCGCCCGTCGTTTCGAGGGGCTTGAGAACGCGCCCGAGGAACGCCGCCTGGTGGCCGCGGCGGTCGCCGCCGAGCAGGTGACGGCGCTGCGCGCCGAGGGCGTCAACAGCTTCCATTTCTACACGCTCAACCGCGCCGACGTCGTCTTCGCCATCTGCCGGATGCTCGGACTGGGCGGCAGCACGCATATGGCCGCGGCCTGACTTCAGCGTGATGAGTTGAGGTGGACTCAACAGAACTTCCCCTCATGCCGGGCTTGACCCGGCCATCCTTGCCGATGCAACTCAATCCGCCTTGGCGTGTTTCACCACTGGTGTAAGCTGACACCACTGGGCAATTTTGATGAAGGATTATTGGCCCATGTCTTCATTCTGGCCAATGTTGCGGGCGGCAGCCGCCGCCATCCTCGATGAAATCAAGCGGGCCGGCCTTGCGCTCGTGGAGGTCCTTCCGACCCCGCCCCGCGTTCCGGTCGCCATCCCTGTTGCCGTGCGGCTGAAAAAGGGGCAGTAGGCACTAGGCAATCGGCAGTGAGCGGCGGTCCTGCCTACTGCTTCAAAGCGGCCGCCCGATCGCCTCGGCCGTCACCTGGCCGTCGAACAATCCGTTGTCGTCCACCGCATCGGGCAGGAGCTTGAGATCGCGCCTGACCGAAACCTCGACCATTGTCGCACCCATGGCGAGCGCCGCTTCGCTGGCGAGCCGCCGCGCCGCCGTTTCCGCCCGCATCAGCGCCTCGCGCGCGGTGCTCGTCTGCATCACCCCGTCGGGCAGGTGAACGCGGAAGGCGCCTGCCCCGTTGCCGGTGATCGCGATGGTGACGCCGCGCGCCACCACCCCTGAGGCCGCGCCCACCGCATTGGCCACCGCCCAGTGCTCGGGAAAGACAATCGCGCAGCCAAGCCGGCGCGCCGCTTCGGGATGGTAGACCTTGACCGGACCCCCGACCGCCACCACCGGTATTGCCGGCTTGAGCCTGACATCGGCGAGGCCGACGCGGTGCTGACCGCGACTCCCGGCATCGATCAGCATTGCCGCCCCCTCGAGCGCCCGATCTCCGGCGCCGATCGCGACATCGAGCAAAGCCTTGGCCGACAGCCGCACCGTTTCCGACCAGATCTCGCGGCTGAGCGCTTCCGCCGCATCGGCCGACGCGGCCCCGAGGCTGCGCGCCCTCGCTGCCAGCAGCGCCGCCTTAAGCGCCGCCTCGCGCGACCAGTTGTCCTGGAGCCCGAGCACATGCGCCGCATCCGATGGCGTCAGCCCGGCGATCTGGACCAGTCCCTTCCGCGCCAGCGCGGCAAGGCTCCGCTGCGCTCCTGACGAGACCGCGACCCTGCGCATCGGCTTCGGCACCTCGCCGATCAGCGCCATGAGTTCGCCCTCGCGAGCCGTGAGCTCGATCCGCGATGCCGCTCCGGCGGCAGATCCGAGCGGCCGCATCACGAACCGCCCGGCCCCCGACAAAGCCTCCGGATCGGCGAGCTCCCGCTCGAGCTCGTCGATGACCGGCGGGAAGCTCTGTCCGATCAGCGACACCGGCACCGCCCGCTCCGGCCCGATCGTCATCGCTCCGTTGAGCCCGAAGCCGACCTGGCTGTCGCCGCCGAGCCCCAGCGTCTTGACATCGATGGCCCGCACCATGGTGCGCCAGCCGCCGATCTCGGCCCCCCTCTCGTTCACGATCGGCCGGCCGTTCTCCAGAATCCCGAGATCGGTGGTGGTGCCGCCCATGTCGGTCAGGATGAAATCCTTGAGCCCCGACAGGGCCGCAGCGCCGACGAGGCTTGCCGCCGGCCCCGACAGGACCGTCTCGATCGGCCTGAGCTTGACCTGCTCGGCCAGCGCCAATGTGCCGTCGCCGCGGGTGATCATCAAAGGCGCGCTGATCTGGAGCCCCTCCATCGCCTGGCCCACTGCAGCGATCAGCGAGGAGATCCGTGGGATGAGGCGCGCATTGAGTGCCGCGGTCAGCGCCCGCCGCGGCGCATCGAGCGCCGAGGTGAGCTCGCTCGACAGCGTCACCGGGCGGCCGCTCATCGCCACGATCAGCGCGCGCGCGCGCTGCTCGTGCGCCGGGTTGCGCACGGCGAAGGCGGCAGCCACGGCGAAGGCCTCGACCGTGCCCCGGTGCCGCTCGATCGCCTGCCTGAGCGCTGCCTCGTCGAGCGGCGACACCGCCTCGCCATTGTGGTCGTGGCCGCCCGCCACATGCTCGATCGACATGCCGGGGAAAGCCCCGACGAGCCCCGAGCGCTCCGCCATCTGGCGGTCGAAGCCGATGAGAATGACGGCGATCGGGCTGCCATGGCCCTCGACCACCGCATTGGTCGCAAGCGTCGTCGACACCGCGACCAGCCGGATGCGGCGGGCCGCGGCTGGTTCGAGCCCCTCGAGCGCCCGCCTCAGCGCCTCGTTGACCCCGAGCGCCAGGTCGCCCCGGGTGGTCAGCGCCTTGGCGGCGGCCGCCACCCGCCGGCTTTCGCCGTCGATCAGCACCGCATCGGTGTAGGTGCCGCCGGTATCGACGCCGGCAAGAAGCGGAGAATCGGGCGTGGTCATGAAGGGAAAGCTTGCCTGGGTGTCGACTGCCTACTGCTTGATGCCTATTCGTGATTGATATTTTTTCACGCCGTTCGATACCGCTTTTTCAATTCTCCTTCTTTCTTGTCTTGGCAGCCCTCCTGCCTCCGCCGATAGCTTGAACAGGAGCTGCACGGGCGTCTCCTGATCGTTGTTCTTGGTGTGGGGATTCGCCCCCAGCTTGACCAGTATCATGAAGATCCTCTCGCTGTACCTCTCGCAAAGGTCATGAAGCACGTTCTGGCCATTTGCTCCAGTGGCATTAGGATCGAACTTGGAACTCCAAGTATAATATCTGGGTGGCGTGCCAAAATAATATCCGTCCAGGACGAACTCCGTCCTACCATCGACCAGGAGTTTGCCAAGGAGAGTCATTCCATCGATCTGAATATTGGTCGCTGCGCCATGCATGATCAGATCCTCAAACAACTTCATTTGACCGCGCTCGTAGACACGTTTCAGCAACGGGACACCGTCAACGTAAGGCGGGATAGGTGCGCCCATTTCGACAAGTCTACGCAGGAAACCGTCATCAAGATCATGCTTGACGCCATAAGCCAGAAGACTCAGCTGTTCTCCATCGTCCGTGAGTTTCGTCTTGCGGAGATCGAAGATCCCCTTTGCCACGAGCATCTGAACGATGTCATAGCGCTTCAATTCGAGAAGCTTCTTGATGGTCTCGGGGTGTTCTTTCGCGATTTTTTCGATCATCTCCCTGCTTCCGCGAACCGCGTCGACTGCTCGTTCCTCCGCTTTAGGTTCGATCTCGGGCGTCGGCGCCGGCAATGGTTCTGCTTTATCCCGAGCAGCCTGCGCCCGGACGAAGCTCAGAGTCCTCTTCAGCTCTGCGGACTTGTACCGCTGGATGACGGTTTGCAGATCACTGAACTGCGCATCGACTTCATTCTGCACCAGGAACATGATCCCCGATCGCGAATCGCCCGCCTCCTCCTCGGGATCGAGGCCTTGGGTTTCGAGGGTCTGTTCGACCGCATCGGAAATCGCGTTCTCTCGCCACGCCTGCAATTTGTTGCAAATGATCTCCCTGACTTTCCTGTCTCGAGCGTTTTCGGCGGGGCGCGGCAAACTGAGAAAGTCGATTGCAATCGAATATTTTGCTGGAAGGGCGACACGGTCATGGGAAGGCAGGCTTTGAGTTCTGCTGACGAGTGCGCTAGTTGCCGCCGATCCACTCGAATCACGTCGACTTTGGCGTTGTGTGTGCAGTGCTGACTTTGGCGAAACAGCAAACGTCATGATCTTCTCCTAGAAACCTGGACGGACCGTCTGGTGTTCTTCCTAATCCCGGCTGCCAGCGGCCCTTGTGCCGATCGGCACAGCCCGGTGTCGATTTCCAATGCCCTATTGTGTAAAGCTCCCTCCCTCGGCGAAAATGCGCCCATGCCGACCGCCTTCCCTGCCCTGTTCCAGCCCTTGCAGCTGCGCCACAAGACGCTTGCCAACCGCATCGTCTTCGGCGCCCACACCGCCAACATGTCGGAGGCAGGCCTGCCCGGCGAGCGCCATCGCGGCTACTACGAGGAGCGCGCCAGGGGCGGCGCTGCGATGATCGTGGTCGAGCCCGTGCCGGTCCACCGCACCGCCGTGCTGACCCGCGGCAATTTCCGCCACTCGAGCGACGAGATCATCCCGCATTTCCGCAAGGTCACCGAGGCGGTCCACGCCCATGGCACGGTGATCCTGCATCAGCTCTACCATGTCGGCCAGCATGGCGACTTCGACAACTCGTTTCAGCCCAACTGGTCGCCCTCGGGCCTCCCCTCCTTTCATGACAGCGACGGCAGCCACCGCATGAGCGAGGTCGAGATCGAGGAGGTGATCGAGGGCTTCCTCGCCGCCGCCCGCCGCGCCAGAGCATCGGGCTTCGACGGCATCGAGCTGTTTGCCGCCTATCATGCCCTGATCGACCAGTTCTGGACGCCGTGGTCGAATCGCCGCGACGACCGCTGGGGCGGCAGCCTCGAGAATCGCACCCGCTTCTCCTCCGAGATCATCCGCCGCATCCGCCGCGCCGTCGGCGATGACTTCATCATCGGCATGGCGGTGAACCTCCATCCCGAGATCGACGTGTCGCTGTCGATCGAGGCCATGCAGGAGATCATCGCCTGGCACGACCAGCATGAGCTCGTCGATTACGTGACCTGCGGCACCGGCAGCTATTTCGATCACACCGGCATCATTCCCAACGTCTTCTTTCCCGACAAGCTCGGCGCCCCCTATGCGGAAGCGCTGAAGAAGGTCGTGCGCCATGCCCGCGTCCAGGCCGAGAGCCATATCCGCACGCCGGAGAACGCCGACTATGTCGTGGCATCGGGCCAGGCCGACATGGTCTCGATCGTGCGCGGCCAGATTGCCGATCCTTATCTCGCCGCCAAGGCGCGCGAGGGCCGTGCCGACGACATCCGGCCCTGCCTGTCCTGCAACCAGATGTGCTGGGGCCGCCGTTATCGCGACTACTGGATCTCCTGCCTCATCAACCCCTCGGCGGGGCGCGAGTTCGAATGGGGAGGCGATCGCTTCACGCCGGCCCCGAGGCCCAAGACCGTGCTGGTGGTCGGCGGCGGCGTCGCCGGCCTCGAAGCGGCACGGGTTGCCGCCGAGCGTGGCCATCGCGTCACCCTGGTCGAAGCCGCACCGCGCCTCGGCGGACAGTTCCGCCTCGCCGGCATGCAGCCGCGCCGCGGCCAGATCCTTGACTTTCTCGACTGGTACGAACGCCAGCTGAACCGCCTCCAGGTCGCCGTCAGGCTGAACACGCTGTTCGACGCGGACGACATCGCGGCCTTCGGCGCCGACGAGGTCATCCTGGCGCCGGGCTCGCAGCCTGCCGACACCGGCTTCCAGCGCGCCCTGCCGCACCATTCGGCCCTGCCCGGCATCGAGCGCGGCAATGTCTGGTCGGCCGAGGCGGTGATGCAGAGGAGCGCCCGTCTCGGCCGCCGCGTCATCGTTCTCGACGAAGGCGCCAACTGGAAGGGCTCGGGGACCGCCCTCTTCATCGCCGAGCAGGGCTGCGAGGTCGTCCTCGTCACCCCGGCTGCCTCGGCGATGGCCGAGATGGCCCGCACCAATGCCGACATCCAGCTGCGCATCCGCCTGCGTCAGCTCGGCGCGCGCCTCATGACCGACAGCGCCATTCGCGAATGGCACGGCGACGGCGCGACCATCTTCTCCTATGGCGGCCCCGACGAGCGGGTCGCCGCCGACTCCCTCGTCCTCTCCTGCACCAACATCGCCGACACCGCGCTTGAAGAGGCGTTGGCCGACTCCGCCCTCGCCGTCTCGGTGATCGGCGATGCGGTGGCGGCGCGCACCGCCGTCATGGCGATCTACGAGGGGCGCAAGCGCGGCATGGCCGTGTAGCGAAGCTGAATGCCCGAGCGGGAAAGCGCCTTCTCCACTCTGCGGGCCATTCCGATCAGGCTCCCGGACTTTCTCGAGACGATGCTGCTTGCCGGCACCGACGGCTACCCGCCGCGCCGCCGCCGCGGCCTGATCATCGCCAACGTGACCGGCTATCTCGCTGCCGTCTCCTCGCTGATCTATGCGGCGACCTATGCCGCCCACGATTTCGCCGGCTTGCACCCGCTGGTGATCGGCAACGTGCTTTCCGCCGTCTGCACCGCCTCGGTCCCGCTGCTCCACCGCTTCGGCTTGAGCGCCGCGGCGCTGTGGCTTTCGGCGGTGCTGTTCGCCACCATGCTCTATTTCATCGCCTATCTCGGCCGCGATTCCGGCATCCAGCTCAACTATATTGGCGCCTCGGCCGTCACCCTTGCCGTTCTCGGCGTCGAGCGGCTGGCGCTTGCGGTCGCCATCGCCGTCGTCGCCCTCCTCTGCCATCTCGCTGGCTGGTTCCTGTTCCCGCCCGACAAGGCGCTGGTCCTCGAGGACGGCTGGTTCCTCGACCGGCTCTATGTCAATTCCGCCGTCTCGATCATGGCCATCATCTTCCTGATCGTGTTCTACGGCTTCCGCCTCGCCTTTCTGGCCGAGCAGCGCCTCGATCAACTGCTCCACAAGATGATGCCGGCCGAGATCGTGCAGCGCTTGAAGGAGCGGCCCGGCGAGACCATCGCCGACCTCTATGATGCGGCAACGATCCTTTTTGCCGATCTCAAGGGCTTCATCCCCTTGTCCGCCGAGCTTGGGCCGCAGCGCATCGTCGGGCTGCTCGACGAGCTCTTCACCGCCTTCGACCGCGAGGCGATCGCTGTCGGCATGATCCAGATCAAGACCATCGGCGATGCCTATATGGCGGTGGCGGGCCTGCCCGTGCCCCGTCCCGACCATGCCGAGGCGGCGATCCGTCTGGGCTGCGCCCTGCTCGAAGCAGCCAGGCGGGTCGGGCGCCGCCACGGCCTCGATCTGCGCATCCGGATCGGCGTGGCGACCGGCCCGGTGCTCGCAGGCGTGATCGGCCGGGCCAAGGTGACCTACGACGTCTGGGGCGATACGGTGAATCTTGCAGCACGGCTCGAAGCCTATGGCGAGCCGGGCCGCATCCATCTGAGCGCCATGACCCGCACCGCCCTCGGCCCCGGCCATGCCTTCACCGCGCCGACGGTGATCGAAGTCAAGGGCCTCGGCGCCGTCGAGTCCTCGTTCCTCCTGTTTGAGGCTTGAGCGGGTGAGCTCTCGATCTACTTCTTCCGACGGCGCGCTTTCGCCTTTTCTATTTCTCGTTGAAGCAATCTGAGTTCTTGCCTGGGCACGTTTTTGCCAAGGAGGGTTCGGGCCCGATCGAGGAAAAGGCCCAGCGGAGTCTTGTTCTGCTTGTTGCGGTGATCTGGGTTTACACCGAGCTCGATCAATTTCAAGAAGACCCCATCGTCGAGAGCTTTAGACTCAAAATAATCGTGAAGCACGTTCTGACCATTTCCTCCGGTGGCGTTGAGATCGAACTTGGAGAGCACGTCATACGGCACATCCCGAATGAGCACAATGACCTTACCAAGAATGTATTCGTTAATGAACTTTGGATGATCCAGTATCATCTTGCCAAGCAGGGTCTTGCCATCGATTGTAATATTGGGCGACGCACCAAAGACGATCGCAATATTCATCAGCTTGATTTGTTTTCTCCTATAGAGATGTTCTACAAGTGCAACGCCGTCGATCCGTTCAGGAAGCGCTGCGCCACACTCGATCATTCGCCTGATGAACTCTTCATCCCATTCGCGCTTGATGGCGAGGCCCACGATGGTCTGCGCTGTTTCACCACTGCCGACGATGACTCCCAGATCGGCGCCTTTCTCGACGATGGTCCTCAGGAAGCTGTCCCCGAGGTCATGCTTGATGGCATAAGCCAGCAACGGCATTAACGCTTCATCGTCGGCCGAAGCCCGGAGCATGACCTTCGCTGGATGGACAATCCCTTTGGCGATGATCTGCTCCATAATGTCGAAGCGCTGGTGATGGTGCACTGCCGTGATATCCGCAGCGTGCGGACGAATACCTGAGCTGATGAGTTCATCAATGCGCGCAGCAAGTTCCTCGCCTCTCTCAGGTGAACGGACCAAGCCATGCCATGTGATCTCGGTCTTGGCTTCGGTCTCCGGCGGCGCCGCGATTTCGGCTCTCAGCGGCGGAGTGACCTGTTCCTGGACGGACTCCGACGGCTTGCTTTCGATCTCTGGCTGTGAAAGCTCCGTTTGAGCCTGCGGAACGACCTGTTCCTGGACGACCTCTGCAATCTCCCTATTGCTTTCGGGCGGCGTCGATGCCTCGTCTTGGGGCTGCGGAACGTATTTTTCCATGATCGCCTGCAGAGCACTCTCCGCCATCTTTTCGAGTTTCCGAGAAGGGGACCCCTCGGCCATTTTCGCCCGCACAGCGGTCTTGACCCACACTTTCGCATCGTCATCCGGGCCCTCGATCCTGCGCGTCAAATCGACGGCTTGAGAAATCAACCGTTTGCGCATCGCCCGCCATTTGTCGCATTCGGGTTGGTCGCTGAAAGCTCTGATAAGCAGCGTCAGTTGCGCTGCATTGGAGATCGCGTGATCTCTACGCCTGATCAGCTCTTCCTCCGGCTGCGATGCGGAAATCTGATCGTGCGGAATGACATTCGCGCCGCCGAGCGCGATCTCCGCCGTCGAACGGCCCGAACCCTCGCGGCTCTGTAGTGGGGATGGCGAGCGTAAAGGCGGTGCTGATACGGGAAAACGTGACATTAAATTCTCCAACGCGACTGGAACAGACTGAATGGACCTGCTTATAGTTGCGATCGGGGTTGGCACCTGTGCCGATCATCACAGACGAGCGTGGTTTTTTCGAAGTCGGGACCTGGGCTGATGGCAAATAGCGGATGCCCCTCACCCGACGCTTCGCGTCACCCTCTCCCCGCGGCAGCGGGGAGAGGGGAAAAAAAGGCGCACCTTCCTTTTCCCTTCTCCCCGTTGTGGGGAGGGTGGTCGAGCGACGCGAGACCGGGTGGGGGTCTTGAGCCTGGCAAATCCCCCCACCCCCGACCCCTCCCCACGTTGGGGGAGGGGGAAGAAGGCAGTAGGCAATAGGCCGTGGTCGGTGCTCTGCCTACTGCCTATTGCCTACTGCCTCCTCACGCATCCTTCCTCGCGAGCCATCCCAGCACCAGCCGGATCCACCACGGATTGCCGGTATAGAGCGGGTGCGTCGGGAACGGCCGATCGGCGAACACCGAGGGCGGATCGTTGCGCCTGAGGATGCGATGCGCCGCCTTGATGCCGAACCAGGTCCCCATCGGGATTCCGGCGAAGCAATAGCCGAGCGCGTAGTGCACACCCTGATGGCTGCCGAGATGCGGATACATGTCGAAAGTCCCGGCGCAGCGGCCGGTCCATACATTGTCGATCCGCACCTCCTTGAGCACCGGAAAGATCCGGGTGAGCCGCACCTTCAGGCGCTCCGCCATCGTCGGCAGGTCGGCCCGCGCCCCGGTGAGGCCGCCGAACAGGATGCGGCGCGGGTCATCGGGCGCCCGCCGCACGAAGTCGACATTGAAGTTCCAGTCGATACAGGTCCGCCCGCCTGGCAGGAGCTTGGCCGCGAGCTCGTCCGGCAGGGGTTCGGTTGCGATCATATAGCCATCGAACGGGATCACGCGGCGGTCGAGATAGGGCATCACACCGCCGGTATAGCCGTTGGTGGCGATGAGCACGTCGCGCGCCAGCACCGCGCCGTGCGGCGTGCTGACCTCGAATCGACCGGCATCGCCGGCAATGCCGGTCACCGCTGTCTGGCCGCGAATGTCGGCACCGGCGCTGCGCGCCCGCTCGAGCAGCCCCTGGTGATAGAGTCCGGGATGAAGTCCGGCATGATCGGGGATGATGGCACCGCCGCAATAGCGCTCGCTGTCGATCTCGGCGCCCTGCTCGCTCTTGCCGATCATCGCGAAGTCCTCGCCGAGATGCGTCTTGCGCAGCGTGAGCTCGCGGGCGATCGCGTCATGCTGGCTGGGCGTCACCGCCATCACGAAGCGTCCCTGGTGCTTGAGCCGGCAGTCGATGCCCTCGGCCTCGACCGTCTCGAACACGCAGTCGAAGGCCTGCCGCATCTCGCGATAGACTTGAACCGCGCGCGCCAGTCCTTCGCTCTCCAGGATGGCGCCGAAACTGTGCTTGAGCGTGCGTCCGACATAGCCGGCATTGCGCGTGCTGGCCCCCACTCCGGGCTCGCCGCGGTCGAGCACCAGAACATGCCGGCCGGCCCGCGCCAGGTTGAGCGCCGCGACCGTGCCGGTGAAGCCCGAGCCGACGATCACCACATCGGCGCCCTTGGGCACCGATCGCGCCGCTGCCGGCTGCCGCGGCGCCGCCCGCCACCAATAGGGATCCTGGCTCGCGGCGGGGACGATGGTTGTGGCGCTCATCACGGCCTCGCGCGGTCATGCTTCAGCCAGCGGAACAGCTCCTCCATCCGCGCCTTGAGCAGCGCCTCGCCGTCCCGCTTCGTCCAGTCGTGAACCCCGCGCCGGTTGGCGAGGCCGCTGGCGCCGTCTTGAACGAGCTTGGCCACGGCCTCTGCCGGCTCCGGCGAACGGTCGAGATCGGGCATCAGCGAGCGGCCGAAATGATACATCGTGGCAAGGCCGCCGACATCCGCCGACTCGAGCGGGCCGGTGATCGCCACCCGCCGGCCGAAGCTGTTGCGCACCACCGCATCGATCGCCTCGGCCGAAGCCGCTCCCGAGGCCCACAGCGCCCACGCTTCCCTGAGCATGGCGAATTGCAGCCGGTTGCCGATGAAGCCGGCAATCTCGCGATTGATGATGACGGGCTCCTTGCCCGCATCGCGAATGGCCGCCGCGGTGAACGCGACGACTTCCGGCGCCGTCTGCGGGCCGCCGCAGATCTCGACCAGCGGGATGAGCTGCGGCGGGTACCAGAAATGCGCCGCGACGACGCGCTCGGGCGTGGTCACCTTGTCGATGAGCGCACTGGCGGGCTGGCCGCTCGAGGAGGCCAGCACCGCCGGTGGCGGGCAGATCCGGTCGAGCCGGCCGAACAGATCCCGCTTGAGCGCCAGATCCTCCGTCACGGCCTCGATCACGAGCTCGGCCACCGCTGCATCCTCGAGCCGGGTGGTCGGGGTGATCCGCCGCATGACGGCCTCGATCTGCCCGGCGGACAGCAGCTCATGGGCAACGAAATCGTCGAGGCTGGCGCGGATCCGCTTCCGGGCCCGCTCGAGGCTGTCGCCGGCGCGCCCCACCAGCACCACCTTCTTGCCGGCCATCGCGAACACCTGGGCGACCCCATGCCCGATGATGCCGTTGCCGATCACCGCGAGCGTGTCGAAGCGGGCCGGTACCTTCGGTTCAGCCATTGATGGATGTCTCCACGGTTTGATCCCTAAGAAAAAGGCAACAGCCAGAGAGGCGGTAGGCAGTCATCTGTGTTCTTCCCAACTGCCTATTGCCCACTGCTTACTGCCTGGAAACTTGCAGTCGTCATGCATTAGACAGTAGCGTGCCCGAGGCAGTCGAGGGAATTGCCGAAATGCCTCCTCACCCGGGAGGAGATCGCTCTCGCCGGCGCGGGCTATCGCGATTACGGCCGCAACGCCGCCGCACAGGCGCGCCCGAGGCGCTGGAACGTCTCGTGACGGGCCGCCTTGATTTTCCCTTCTCCCCGCTGACGCGGGGCGCGAGGGGAGAGAAAAGATCATGCTCTGGACAAGGAAAGCTCAGCGATGAATCGAGCCGATACGCACCTTGGCAACTGGCGGCAGCCGCCCAACAACCGCTGGGCCTTCAACCATGTTCGCGAGCTCGTCCCCACCGCCCGTGTGCGCGGTGCCAGGATTCCGGCGCGCCTGCCGCGCCGCACCGCCGATCTGTTGAGCCTTGCCGTCGCGGCGCCCGATGGCCGGACCATGCCGCTCGAGGAGGTTGTCCGCCTCACCTTCACCGACTCGCTGATGGTGCTCAAGCAAGGCGCCGTGCTTTGCGAATGGTACGCCCATGCCGATGCCCTGCGCGAGCCGCATGTCATCTTCTCGATCAGCAAGTCGGTGACCGGCGCCCTTGCCGGCTGTCTCGTCGCCGACGGTCTCCTCGATCCCGAGGCCAAGGTCGCTGCCTATGTTCCCGAGATTGCCGACTCGGCCCATGGCGATGCGACCGTGCGCCACGTCCTCGACATGACCGTCAGCCTCGACTTCGAGGAGAACTATCTCGACCAGACCGGCGCCTTCGCCCGCTATCGCATGGCAACCGGCTGGAACCCCTCGCCGCGGCCCGCCGATCTCAAAAGCTTCTTCACAGAGCTCAAGCGGCTGGGCCGTGCCCACGGCCAGCGCTTCGCCTACCAGTCGCCCAATTCCGATCTTCTCGGCTGGATCCTCGAACGGGCGGCACGACAGCCCTTCGCCACGCTCCTCTCCGAGCGGATCTGGCAACCGCTCGGGGCAAGCGATGCGGAGATCACCGTCGACCGTCTGGGTGCGCCGCGAACCGCCGGCGGCATCTGCATGCGCATCGAGGATCTCGCCCTATTCTCCGAGATGATGCGCAATCGCGGCACCGCGCGCGGCCGCCCGGTCGTGCCCGGCGCCTGGATCGACGACATTCGCACTGCCGGAAGCCGACAGGCCTGGCTCGATGGCGATCTCGTCAACCTGCTCCCTGCCGGGCGCTACCGCAGCCAATGGTACCAGACCGGCAACGACCATGACGCCTTCTGCGCCATCGGCATTCATGGCCAATGGATCTATGTCGACCCGAAGGCCGCCATGGTCGTTGTCAAGCAGTCCTCGCAACCGACCCCGGTCGACGATGGTCTCGACCAGCTGACGCTCGCGGCCTTCGCCGCCTTGGGCCAGGCGCTCAGTGCGTCTGGCGCGGCTTGAGCTTGCGCACCTGCTGCTCGACCGCGCCGGTCTGCTCCTGCGCGAGTTCCTGCGTGGCATCGGTCAGCACGGTCAGCATCTTGCGGGCCGCCTCGAAATAGTCCGACACCATGGTGCTGGCGAACTCCGCCTGGAACTTGGCGAGGTCGGCGGGGTTGCGGCATTCGGCAAACCGCGCCGGCAGCTCCATCGCCTTGCGCATGCGCTCCGACATCAGCTCGATCGATTGCCGCTGCACATCCATCATGCGCTCGAACCAGTGCTCATAGGCGCCCTGCAGGCTCTCGGCCGCCCTCATGCCGGTGCTGGCCTGCTCGCCGACATTGCGCATCCAGTCCTCGATCTGCCGCTCGGCGGCGTCGCGGGCGATGCCATAGCGTTCCTGCAACTTGCCGAGCAGCGCATCGCGGCGGCCTTTCACCTGGTTCAGGTCGTCGCTCGTGAGCTTGCTCCATTGCTGAAGCATTTTCCCCTGCAAGTCCTTCCAATTGCCTTCGACGCGTTCCCAGTTCATCCAAGCCTCCCTGATTGATCCGGCGCTGTCGCGATATGGACGCTCAACGTCTCACCGAATTAGCCCGTTCCACACTTGCCTCGATCTGCGAGGATCACTGCGCGAGATGCCGAAAAGCCGCAACCACATCCCTGTAGACAGCGCGCTTGAAGGGCACGATGACGCTTTCGAGCTCGTCCAACCCGGCCCACCGCCAATCATCGAACTCGGCCTTGTGGCCGGGCGGCGCCGAGATGTCGATCTCCTCGTCCTTGCCCTCGAAGCGGGCAGCATACCACTTCTGTCGTTGGCCGCGCCACCGTCCGCCCCAGGCGATGCCGATGAGATGCGGCGGCAGATCGTAGCGGTGCCAGCCCGGCGCCTCGGCAATGATCTTGGCCGACTTGACCGAGGTCTCCTCATAGAGCTCCCTGAGCGCCGCAGCGGCAGGATCCTCGTTCTCGTCGATCCCGCCTTGCGGCATCTGCCACCACAGCCCAGAGCCCTCGTCATTGTCGATGTCCGTCCGCCGGCCGATCCAGACGAGGCCCCGATCGTTAAGCAGCATGATGCCGACGCAGGGCCGGTACAAATGGTCCGCTTTTGTGCTCTCTTCGGTCAATTTCGGTCCTCTTATGCGTTGAATCGGTCATCTTTGGAGATGTCCTTAACTCGATTTCAAGACTAAATGATAAGATGGGTTGGAGTGAGTGTGCCGTAGCTAAGGGTCGCGTCATATGGAAAAACCGGGCAGCGTTTATTGGAAGGGCTCTCTCCGGCTGTCGCTCGTCACCATCCCGGTCGAACTTTATTCAGCCGTTGAAACGCAATCCGAGATCCGGTTCAACCAAATTCACAAGCCTTCCGGCAAGCGGATCAAATATGAGCGGACCGTGCCCGGTCTCGGCAGGATCGAGACGGCCGACATCGTCAAGGGCTACGAGATCGAGCGCGACACCTATGTTCTCCTCGAGCCGGAAGAGCTTGAAGCCGTCCGTCTGGAGAGCAAGCGAACCATCGATCTCGTGCAATTTGTCGACGCCTCCGAAATCGACCAGCGCTATTACGAGCGCCCCTATTACCTGCTGCCGGCCGACGAGCAGGCAAGCGAGGGCTATGTCGTGATCCGCGAAGCTTTGCGCAAGACCGGCAAGATCGCCATCGGCCAGGTCACCATGGGCGGCCGCGAGCATCTCGTTGCGGTGGCGCCGGTCGAGAACGGTCTCGTTCTCAATCTCATACGTTACGGCAACGAGCTGCGCCCCGCCGATCGCTACTTCGACACGATTCCCGAGCGCAAGCTCGACCGTGACATGCTCGACATGGCGCTCCAGCTCGTCGATCGCAAGACCGCGCCCTTCGATGCCGAAGCTTTCTCCGACAGCTATTCGACGGCGCTGCGCGAGCTCGTGCGGGCCAAGGCCAGCGGCCGCACCATCGTTGCCGCCGAAGCGCCGGAGCCGGCCAGCAATGTCGTCGATTTGATGGAAGCCCTGAAACGCTCGGTCCAGGCGGAGCGCGGCACCGCCGCCAAGGCCAAGAAGGGTGCGCGCGAGACCAAGCCGGCAACCCCTGCCCGCCGGCGCGGAGGATCGCGCAAGTGAGAGAGGACGGTAACGACCGTGACCCGGCGGTCCGGCTGACCGACGAGCAGATGGCGCTCTTGGAACGTGCCATCCGCGAGCTGCATTGGTCGCAGAACACCCCGCGCGAGCGCGATGCTGCCGAAGGCGTCGTCGACGCGGCGCGCCGCATCGGCATCATCCGGTCCTGACGCCCGCCCTTGCCTGCCTTCTAGCGAAAATAGACGCTGACCGGCACCAGCACGACGCCGCGGGTCTTCGCTGCGGCAGCCCATCCCGCAACCGCATTGATCGTGCTCGGGAGGCCGCTTCCGACCCCCACCGCCAGCCCCTCGCGCGCGGCCTGGGCCTCGAGCCGCTGCAGGGCCTGCTGGGTTGCCTGTTCCGTGGCATCGCCGTCGATCATGACATGCGCCCGTTTCACCGCCATCCCGGCTGACCGGCCGACATCCTCGGCCTGCGATCGGGCGAAGGAGCCGTCGTCCAGGAACACGAGGCCACGCCGCGCGAGCTCCGCCATGATCGGGGCAAGCGCCTGCGCATTGGCGACAAGCTGGGCGCCCATGTAATTCATGACTCCGACATAGCCGGCAAACCGGCCCATGAACCATGCCAGATTGTCGAGCGTCTCCTGCGGCGACATCGCGGCCAGCAATGTATGCGGGCCGGGGCTGACTTCGGGATAGCCAAGCGGCTCCATCGGCAGCTGAAGATAGACCTCGTGACCATTGGCACGCGCCCGGTTGACGACGCGCTGCAGGCCGTCGGCATAGGGCGCAAAGGCCAGCGACACCTCGCCCGGCAGCTCTCGGATCGCCCGCTCGGTGAGTTCGCCATTGAGCCCCATTCCGCCAAGCACGATGGCAACCTTCGGCCCGGCGCTGGCGAAAAGCTGCCGATGGATCGGTCGGGCATAGACCTGCCACGGCTTGCGGCCATCCTTGGCAATCCGCGGCAGGGGCCCGTAGGGACCGCCTTCCGAAACCGTCTTCACCGGCGCTGCCACCATCGACAGCCGGTCGGCGCTGATCACCACCGGTTGTTCCGACTGAGCATCGGTGTCGGCTGTATCGGCTGTGTCGGCCGCATCGTCAGCGCTGGTCGGCAGATCATCGACCCTCACTGCGCTGGCCGGCGGCTCGGCAGCCGCCAGCTGAGCCGGAGGAAGGCTGCGAGACTGCGGCCGATCGGTGCTCGCCGCTCGCGCACCCCCCTCGCTGGTCGCAGTCACCAGCGGATCGCTGCCGGTCATTGCCATCCGGATGATTGGCGATGGCGGCTCGGGCCATGGTGCAAGCACCAGCCACAGGGCCGACGCGGTCAGGAGACAGGCCGTGAAAGCGCTCGCGACTTGCAGCGCCGTCGGGCGAAGCAACCTCAATCGCTCAGCCGCCGTCCTCCGCTTGAGCGGTCGCCGGAATTGATCAGACATCGCCCCATCCGCCCGACGATTCGCCGCCGCTGAGGAGGGCGGCGAATCACCCTTCGAAGGATTATACCGGGCGAGAGGTCCGCTCTCCTAGTTGTTCGTCGTCGGAGCGGCCTGTGGCGCCCCCGGCTTGCCGTCGGCCTGCGTCGGTCCCGGCTTGTCCGGGTCGGCGGATTTCGCGGCGTTCGAGACCACCTGCTTGCCATGGAGAAGGTCGATCGCGGCCTGCAGCTGCTTGTCCTTCTCCTTCTCCTTCGGAACGTAGGAGGAAGAGCCGGTCTGCTCCTCGCCATTGTCGCTCTTCAGATGACCGCGCAGGCTCGCCTCGCCCTCGGTCCGCGACAGCGACGGCTTGAGGTCGGGCGGCAGATCCTCCTCGATGAGGATGTTGGGCACAATTCCCTTGGCCTGGATCGAGACGCCCGCCGGCGTGTAATAACGCGCCGTGGTAAGCCGCATCGCCCCCTGGCTGCCGAGCGGAATGATGGTCTGCACCGAGCCCTTCCCGAACGACCGGGTACCGATGACGGTGGCCCGCTTGTGGTCCTGCAGCGCGCCGGCAACGATCTCCGACGCCGAGGCGGAACCGCCGTTGATCAGGACCACCAGCGGCTTGCCGTCGGTGGAGTCGCCGGGGGTCGCGTTGAAGCGCTGCGTCTCCGAGGCATTGCGTCCCCGGGTCGACACCACCTCGCCCTGGTTGAGGAAGGTGTCGGCAACCGACCGCGCCTGATCGAGCAGGCCGCCCGGATTGTTTCTCAGGTCGATGATCCAGCCCTTGAGATTGGAGCCGACTTCCGTCTTGAGCTTGGCGATGGCCTCGTCGAGCCCCTCCTGGGTCTGCTCGGTGAATGACGAGATGCGGACATAACCGATGTCGCCCTCTGCATTGGCCTTCACCGATTTGATTCGGATCACGTCGCGGGTCAGCTTGACGTCGAACGGATCTTCCTTGCCGGGCCGCAGGATCGTCAGCGTGATCGGCGTGTTGATCTTGCCGCGCATCTTGTCGACGGCCTCGTTGAGGGTCATCCCCAGGACCTGCTCGCCATCGAGATGCGTGATCAGGTCATTGGCCAGCAGCCCGGCGCGTGCCGCCGGCGTATCGTCGATCGGCGCGACCACCTTGACGACGCCGTTTTCCATCGTGACCTCGATTCCGAGGCCGCCGAACTCGCCCTTGGTCTGGACCTGCATGTCCTGGAAGCGCTTGGCATTCATGTAGCTCGAATGCGGATCGAGCGAAGCAAGCATCCCGTTGATCGCCGAATCGATGAGTTTTTCCTCGTCCGGCACCTCGACATAGTCGGAACGAACACGGTCGAAAACATCGCCGAAAAGGTTAAGCTGCCGATATGTATCGGTATTCGCGGCATTTGCTGCTTCGAGCGCATGCCAAGCACCGCTTGCCGCAACCGCGCCAAGCAAAAAGAACCCAAACGACTTCAACAGGTTGTTTCGCATTATCCACGCGCCTCTTTGCGAGCTCCTATCCACCAGGGAGAGGGATCGACTGCACTGCCATTTTTTCTGAATTCTACGTAGAGGATCGGTCTCGTTTCGTCCATCGAGTCGCCGATCATAGTTCCACGAGCCGGTTCAGTTCCCATAACGCCGACGGGCTCCCCTGCACGGACGAACTGCCCCGATTGAGCGCTGAGGCTTCCGAGCCCTGCCAATAGCACAAGATAGCCTTCGCCGACGTCCAATATCAACAATTGTCCATAGGATCTGAACGGCCCTGCAAATTCGACCCGGCCGGCAGCCGGCGCCGTCACCTGGGCCTCTTGACGGGTGGCGATGAACAGCCCCTTGGCGTTGCCGCCGACCCCGTCCTTTTCGCCGAATGCCCGCAATTTCTGGCCTTGCGCCGGGAATTCCAATGTCCCCTGGGCAGCAGCAAAGGCGAGCCTGGACGTGTCGGGCTCCACCGTTTCCGGCTGCGCCTTGGCTTCGGCGGCCCTGGCGGATGCCTCCGCCTCGGCTTCCCGCTTGCGCCGTTCCACCTCGATCGTCGCGACCAGCTCGCGCAGAGATTGTGCTTTACGGCTCAGGGCCGCCACCCGCTCGACCTCGCGCGCGAGTTCGCCGCCCGTCGAGCGCAGCAGGTCAAGCTTGCGTTCATGCAGGGCGGCGATCTCCCGCCGCTCCGCCTCGAGGCGGTCATTGTCGGCTTTGAGCACCGCTTGCTCGCTCGCAATCGATGCCCGGAGCACCTGCAAATGGCCGAGCGACTGGGCGAGAAGCGCCGCTCGGGTCTTGATCTCCGGCACGACCGCCGTAAACAGCATGGCGCCGCGCACCGCCGAGAGGGCGTCGGCAGGCTCGGTGACCACCGGTGGCGGCGGATTGCGTTCGAGCTGCTGCAAGCCGGCGAGCAGCGCTTCCAGCGACTCGCGCCGTTTCGCCAGCTCCCGGGTCAGCCCCGCCTCCTCCTCGCCAAGCTTGGCGAGCCGCTCCTCTCCTGCAGTGATCAATCCTTCCGCCCCTTGTATTCGCGCCGCAATCGCAATCATCTTCTCGGACAGCCGCTGCGCCTCGTCATTGAGCGCCGCGACTTCGCCCTTGAGCCCTTCCCGCCGCACCGCCGCCTGGTCAAGCTCGCGACTGACATCCGCAAGCTCCGCCGTCGGCTGCGACGGGGTGCCCCGGGTGCCCCCCTCGGCAGCCTCTCCGAGGCGCGTTGTGAGCACGCTGGCAGTCGATGCAAGCAGCAGGATGGCAACAATGCTTCGGCAACGTGCCAACGGTCCTCCAGACTCAACCGCGGTGGTAAGGATGATTGATCAGAATGGTGACCGCCCGGTAAATTTGCTCGGCAATCATGACCCGGGCAAGGCGATGCGGCCACGTCATCCGACCAAGCGACAGAATGCCGCCACGGGCACTTTCCCTTACGAAATCCGAAAATCCGTCCGGGCCACCGATCAGAAATGCCAGCGCCGCGGTGCCGCCTTCGATCTCGGACCGGATCATTTCTGCGAATTCCCCGCTGCTGAGCGAGCGGCCCGTCTCGTCCAATGCGATCAGCTTCGTACTGGCGGAAAGCCCCGACAGCAGCCGGCGCCCTTCCTCTTCGCGGCGCAGCCGCTCGTTGATCGCCGCCGATTCGGCATGCTCGACAATGGCGATCGAGGTGAGTCCGAGGCTGCGACCCGATGCCCCGGCACGCGTCACATAATGGGATGCAAGCTCCCGTTCCGGACCGGGCTTGAGGCGCCCGATCGCCGAAATCTGGATCCGCATCGACCCCTTACAGCGCGGCGAACTCGCGCGGTGCGTCCGGCGACCAGAGCTTCTCGAGATTGTAGAAGCTCCTGACTTCCGGGCGGAAAATGTGGACGATGACATCGCCAGCATCGACCAGGACCCAGTCGCAATGCGGCAATCCTTCGATCTTCAGGTCGGCTTTGCCGCCGGCCTTCAGCTTTTCGACCAGCTGCTCGGCGATTGCCGCCACATGCCGGTTCGACCGGCCGCTGGCGATCACCATCTGATCGGCGAGTGCCGCCTTGCCGTCGAGGTCGAGAGCAACGACCTGCTCGGCTTTGGCGTCATCGAGGCTTTCAAGGATTGAGGCGAGAAGAGGCGGCGGTGGCATACCGATTGGCAAGGCCTTCGCCGCGGCGGCGATCTTGCGCGCGCCGCTACGCTTCATCTGTGCTGGCAGGGTGTCCATCCTCGGAGAAAAGAGCAGCCGCAGCGGCTTGTTCGCCGTTTACGGTCATATGCTCGCGTCCTATCACCAATCCTCTGCGCAATTGCGACTCGAGTTGCGAAGTGACAGTTGTAAGCTAGGCAGTTCTGCACCCGTAATCAAGCACCCGGATGCAACACTCGGGTGACAAATTTTATCCTGAACGCGTTCAATCCCTCCCTGTTGCCCGCGCGCCACGGTGGCGAATGGCCGTCGAGCTTTCGCGGCGCAGTCGCATCCTGAGGAACGCCCAGGCCGGGGGTGCAAGGTCGGGCAGCCGCCGGCATTCATCCTCCGGGATCCGGTAGCCGGCGAGCATGCGAGCCGCCGGCGATGCGAGCGCCGCATGGCAAAATTCGGGCCGGGCGAAAACCGCAAGCGGCAGCGTTGCCGGGATCACCTGCCAGTCATTCCAGCGGTGAAGGCCCGCAAAGCTGTCCGCTCCCATGATCCAGACGAACCGACCGTGGCGGAACACCCGCGCGAGCCTGCGGAACGTCTGCGCCGTGGTTCGGCTGTCGAGCCTGGCCTCGATGTCGAGCACCAGCATGCGGGGGTGGCTGGCGATCGCTTTGGTGGCCGCGAAGCGCTCGCTGAAATCGCCTGTATCGCGCGGATCCTTCAGCGGATTTTGCGGCGACACCATCCACCAGACCTGGTCCAGCGACAGCCGCCGCAAGGCCTCGCGGGCGAGTGCCACATGCCCTTCATGGGCCGGGTTGAATGATCCCCCGAAGAGTCCGATGCGCCGACCCTGCGGGTCCGGCAGCATCAGGGCTGGAACGGGCATGACGACAAAAACCCTCGTCTCATGGCCTCATCTGACCCGCCCCGCGGATCTGATATTTGAATGTCGTCAACTGTTCCAGGCCCACCGGGCCGCGGGCATGCAGCTTCCCCGTGGCGATGCCGATTTCCGCTCCGAAACCGAACTCTCCCCCATCGGCGAACTGCGTCGAGGCATTATGCAGCACGATGGCGCTGTCGACCTCGCGCAGGAACCGCTCGGCTTTGCCTGTATCCTCGGCCACGATCGCATCGGTGTGCTGCGATCCATGCTGCCGGATGTGGCGGATCGCGCCGTCGACTCCCTCGACCACCTTGACGGCGATGATCGCATCGAGGAATTCCTTGCCGAAATCGCTGTCCTTTGCCGGCACCACCCGCCGGTCGGCAGCTTGCACTGCCCGATCGCCGCGCACCTCGCAGCCGGCATTGATCAGCGCCCCGACCACGGCCGCCACCAGCCCTTCTCCGCCCTCACGGTCGATCAGCACCGTCTCCGCCGCGCCGCAGACGCCGGTGCGCCGCATCTTGGCATTGACCGTGATCGCCTGCGCCATGCCGATATCGGCGCTGGCGTCGACATAGACATGGCAGATGCCCTCGAGATGGGCGAGCACCGGCACCCGGGCCTCGGTTTGGACCCGACTGACGAGATTGCGCCCGCCGCGCGGAACGATGACATCGATTGCCCCGTCGAGGCCGTTGAGCATCGCCCCGACTGCCGCGCGGTCCGCGATGGGAACAAGCTGAACGGAGTCGACCGGCAGGCCGGCACGATCGAGTCCCTCGCGCAGGCAGGCTGCGATCGCCTGGGCACTGCGCAGACTGTCAGAGCCGCTGCGCAGGATGGCGGCATTGCCGGCCTTCATGCAGAGCCCGGCCGCATCGGCCGTGACATTGGGACGGCTTTCGAAAATGATCCCGATCACCCCGATCGGAACGCTGATGCGGCAAATCTCTAGACCGTTCGGCCGCACCCATTGGGCGCCGATCCGCCCGACCGGGTCCGGCAGAGCCGCAATGACCTCGAGCGATTGCGCCATGGTCTCGATGCGGCCGGGGTTGAGCTTCAACCGATCGAGGAATGCCGCCGCCCGCCCCTGGCTTTCGGCAAGCGCCATGTCGCTGGCATTGGCCGCGGCAATCGCCGGTGCCTGCCGTCGCAGCGCTTCGGCCATGTTGGCGAGCGCCGCATTCTTTTCGTCCGTTCCGGTCAGCGCGAGATCGCGGGCCGCCCGGCGCGCCTGCCGGCCCATGGCGGCCATCAGCGTGGCAGTGTTCTCCGGAATTTCGGCAATCGTCATGTCGGTCAGCTTTCGAGAATGACGAGATCGTCGCGATGCACCATCTCGTCACGTCCCCTATAGCCGAGTAAAGCCTCGATGTCCTTGGATTTTCGGCCGATGATGCGGTCTGCCTCCGGCCGGTCGTAGGCAATGAGCCCGCGCGCGAATTCCTGGCCCGCGCGGCTGACGATGCTCACCGGGTCGCCGCGTGCAAAGCTGCCGTCGAGCGCAACAACGCCGGCCGGGAGCAGGCTCTTGCCGCTGCGCAGTGCCTGCTCCGCGCCATTGTCCACGATGAGCCGGCCGACCGGCACGAGCGTGCCGGCGATCCATCGCTTGCGCGCCTGGAGCGGGCTCGCCCTGGTGAGGAACCATGTCGCCGGCGCGCCCGCCTCGAGCCGCGCCAGAGGACTGATGGCGTGGCCGGAGGTGATCACCATGTTGGCGCCGCCCCCGAGGGCGATCCGCGCTGCCTCGATCTTGGTGACCATGCCGCCCGATCCGAGCCCGGACAATGGCCGCCCCGCCATCGCCTCGATCTCCGGCGTGATCTCGCTCACTTCCGGAATGAGCTGCGCCCCGACGGTTCCGGGCGGCGCCGTGTACAGGCCCTCGACGTCGGAGAGCAGCACCAGGCAGTCGCCCGACATCATCGCCGTCACCCGGGCCGCCAGCCGGTCATTGTCGCCATAGCGGATTTCGGAGGTCGCCACCGCGTCGTTCTCGTTGATGACCGGCACCGCACCCGTGCGGATCAGGGTCGAGAGCGTGGCCCGTGCATTGAGGTAGCGGCGCCGCTCCTCGGTGTCGTTGAGGGTTAGGAGCACCTGCCCCGCCGTCATGCCGCGCTCGGCGAGGATCTGTTGCCAAGCTTGGGCGAGCGCAATCTGCCCGACCGCAGCCGAGGCCTGGCTCTCCTCGAGCTTCAGCGGGCCGGCGGGAAGCTTCAGCATGTGCCGCCCGAGCGCGATCGCTCCCGAGGTCACGATGATGATGTCGCTTCCCCGCTCGCGAATCCGCCTCAGATCGTCGGCGAGGCTGGCGAGCCATGGCTGCTTCAGCATCCCCGAGGTCTGATCGACGAGGAGCGCCGAACCGACCTTGACCACGATCCGCCGCGCCGCATGGAGCCGGTCGCTCATCTGGGGAGCCTCAGGGGTGCCATTCATCCGGTCCGGAATGATCCTCGCGCCCATCCTTGCTTGAAGGCGCCGGGCGCCGCTTGTCGACCTCGGTCAGAAGCTTGGCCATCGCCTCGCGCACCCCCTGGCCGGTTGCGCCCGCGATAGCCAGCGGCGTCTTGCGCACCCGCCGTCGGAAATTTGCCACCGTTTCGGCCATGGCCTCCGGAGTGAGCAGATCCGCTTTGTTCAGCACCACGAGCTCGGGCTTCCTGTCCAGATCCGCTCCATAGGCCTTGAGCTCGCGCCGGACCGTGCGGTAGGCCTCGACCGGATCGTCCTGGCTGGCATCGACCAGGTGGAGGAGCACGGCGCATCGTTCGATATGACCGAGGAAGCGGGTCCCGAGCCCCGTCCCCTCATGCGCGCCGGCGATCAATCCAGGAATGTCGGCCATGACGAAGCTGCCGCCGCCCACCTCGACCACGCCGAGGCCGGGTGTCAGGGTGGTGAAGGGATAGTCGGCGATCTTCGGCCGCGCCGCGCTCACCGCGGCGAGCAGCGTCGATTTTCCGGCATTGGGCAGTCCAACCAGACCGACATCGGCGATCAGCTTGAGGCGCAGCCATATCCAGCGTTCCTCGCCCGGTTCCCCCGGATTGGCCCGTCGCGGCGCGCGGTTCGTCGACGACTTGAAATGCGCATTGCCGAACCCCCCATTGCCGCCGCGCGCCAGGAGGACCCGGTCCCCGAGATGAGCGAGATCGGCGATCAGCGTCTCGTTGTCCTCATCATAGATCTGGGTTCCGACCGGGACCTTCAGCACCACCGCCTCGCCGCCGGCGCCGCTCCGCTCGCGCCCCATGCCGTGACCGCCGGTCTTGGCCTTGTAATGCTGGCGGTAGCGATAGTCGATGAGCGTGTTGAGGCCGTCGACCGCCTCGGCATAGACATCGCCGCCGCGGCCGCCATTGCCGCCATCCGGTCCGCCGAACTCGATGAACTTCTCGCGCCGGAAGCTCACTGCTCCCGCGCCGCCGTCTCCGGAGCGGATATAGATCTTCGCCTGATCGAGGAACTTCACCTCGCCGCCCGACCGGCGAGCCAGTCGGCCCGGGTCAGCACGAGCAGCCAGGTATCGACCACGCCCCCGGCGCCGACCGATTCCTGCATCTCTTCCCCGACGATGCGGAAGCCGAGCTTCGCCAGCACCCGTCCCGACGCCGGATTGTCCTTGTGATAGCCCGAAGGCAGCGCCTCGACCTTCGAAATGCTGAAGGCATGATCGACCACCGCCGCGGCCGCTTCGGTGGCATAGCCCCTCCCCCAATACTCGACGCCGAGCCAGTAGCCCATATCAAGCTCGCCATTGTCGTGCCGTGGACCGTAACCGCACATGCCGATGAGCTGCCCGCCCGGTTTCAGGGTGATGGCGAACACCCCATGCGGCTGCGGCAGCGTTGCCAGCGATTCGACGAAGGCGGCAGCGTGACACTCGTAGAAGGGATGCGGCATCAATGCCAGCCGTGTCGCGATCTCGCGCCGATTGGCCAGCGCGGTCATCGGCGCAACATCCCTCTCCTCAGGGTGCCGCAAGATCAGCCTGCCGGTTTCCAGCCGGTCCATCGCAATCGTTGACATGTGCTTCGCTCCCCCGTCGCGACAAACTCTCGAGCGCGCCGCCATCGCGTGCATCGCCGCGCTCGCGATATCCGCCTATCCCTTTTCTGCTCCCGGAACCACCGAGACGAATGTCCGCCCGCCCTTGCCTTCGCGAAATTCGACCTGGCCGTCGGCCACCGCAAACAGCGTGTGATCCTTTCCCATCCCGACATTGCGTCCGGCATACCAGCGGGTGCCGCGCTGGCGCACGATGATGTTGCCCGACAGCACGCTCTGGCCGCCGAATTTCTTAACCCCGAGGCGCTTGCTTTCCGAGTCGCGGCCGTTGCGCGATGAGCCGCCTGCTTTTTTGTGAGCCATGATGGAACCTCTTTCTGTTGCGGCTTGCCTATTCCGCTTTTGGCGGCTTGGCCCTGTCGATCTTGGCGCGCGGAGGATTGCCGGCCATGAGCTCGCGTGCCTGATCGATCCATTCGTCGCGGGCAATCCGCCCCTTCGACTTGAGCGCCGTCTCGATCGTCTCGATCTCCTCCGGCGTCAGCGCCGCGATCTGGGCAAAGCGCGTATAGCCAAGCTCGCCGAGCGACTGCTTGATCTTGGGGCCGACGCCCGAGATCAGCGACAGATTGTCGGCGGCGCCCTGATCGGCAGCGCCCGCTGGCTTCGCTGCCGCGGCGGGTTCGGCGAGAGCGGCCGGCTCGGCGGCAGCCGCGGCCGGTTCGGCGGCAGCGGCGGCGGGCCTGGCGCGCTGCTCCGGCTTGTGCCCGTCGGTAAGGATCTCGGTGATCCGCACTTCCATGAGGTCCTGCCGGTGGCCGTTCTTGCGGCGGAAATGCTTGCGCCGCTTCTTCTTGAAGATGACGAGCTTGGGGCCGCGCGTCAGCGCCGTCACCTCGCCGGCGACGGTGGCCCCTGCAACCAGCGGGGCGCCGAACGAAATGCCGCCCTCGCCCGCAACCATCAGAACTTCGCTGAATTGGACCTGATCGCCGGCCTTGGCCGCGAGCCGCTCGATCTCAATGACATCCTCGGGAGCGACGCGATACTGCTTGCCGCCCGTCCGTATGACAGCATACATGGGTTTTCCCCTATCCTGACGCGCCGACGGCGCCACGCCGGAGCGCGGACTTGGGGCGAAGCGATTCCGCTTCGCATGAGCCTTGGGCAGCGATATTTGGCGGCACAAGGCCAAGCCCTGTCGCCGCGGTGGCGCGCTTCTATAACGCACCGGTTGTAATGTCAAGAATGGTTTCGGGCCAAGGAGGAAGTCCTGGTTGCCCGATGTCAATCATTGTCCTCAAGTGCGGGACCCGCGCCCTCGAGGCGTGATCTGAGGCTCGCCGGCACATAGGTGCGGAACTCGAAACGCTTCAGCGCCTCCCACGCCGCGTCGTCGACCGTCGGGCTGCCTCCTCGCAACAACGGCATCTTGTGACCAACTCCATCGGTCCTGTGCTCGAGTGTGATCCATTCTGCACAGGCGGGGTCGATGGTCCCGTCGGCCTCGCAGCTGCAGGCGGCTCCGCCGGCCTCCAGCCGGAAGCGTGCTCCTTCCCATGCCAGTTCGGCCGACCTCCTCCCACGGGCCGCAAAGGGCAGCAGGAGTATCGGACGGCGCACCCGCTCGATCGCCTGGGGAGCCTTTTCGCCGAGATCGGACAGATAGGCGCCGACCGTGATCGGGCACAGCCAGTCGCGAGGCGAAACCGGTCTGAGACACTGCTCATCGCCAATCATCAAGCTGTGCCAGTTGCCCGTTTGGAAAAGTCCGAGGAGCGGATCCGCCCAGGGAAGATCGAAACCCGCCAGCCATCGCGCCGCCTGGGCCGCCTCCTCCGCCAGCCCCCATTCCATGCCGGCGCCGCGAGCGGCCTTGAGGATCGTCATCTCGATTTCATTGAACGAGATTTTCATGCTGCGAAGGGCCAGAGATCCCAATCTCCGCTGTCCAGCTCATCGGGAAAAGGGCTTCCCTGAAACAATGTGATGCGCACCCAGCGGTCCGATCGCGGGTCGAAGCGCATGGCTCCGAAAAATGCAAGCTTGAAGCGCAGAATATCGATGGGCCGCATCGAGGCATCGATCAGATTGTCGCGAATTTCCGAATAGGCACGGCTCGCAGCGATCTGGATTCGGCGTGCGGTGTGGCGGTGCTCGGGATGATCGAGCAGGAAAGCCGCAAGGCGTGCGTCGGGCCGCTCCTGCAGCAGCGCCTGCACCATGGCTGCGATGTCGCGCGCCACGGCGAGCGGCTGCTCGCGCTCCATCCCCGGCTCCTCGAAACGCTCGCCAAGCCGCGGCTCGAGCTTCTCCTCCGACGCATACCAGAAGCGGGCTTGCGCCGCCGGATGCGAAAAATCAAAACGCAGCGCCCATCCATAACCAGTCCTGATCATGCGCAGCAGATCGGCGCAGCGCATCGTCCCATCGATGCGGAACGACTCGCCTTCCTCGACCGCCATCTCTTCGGCAAGATCATCGACGAGATCGCCATTCACCTCGATTATGAGCGTGACACAATATTCCTGACCTTCGGCCGACAGGTTCGCCTCTGCGAAGCGGTAGATGAGATCGAACGGCCTGAATTCGCTCAACAGAGCGTCGGAGGCAAAGGTCTCGAGCTTCCGCAGGTCCCTCGACAGCTCCGCGATGCGCCGCAATTGCTCCGGGTCGCCGGACATCCATTCTCCGACGAGGCGCTGCGACTTGCCGAGCAGGCCGCGAACGAGGTTGGCGCAGCCGGGCTTGGCGCGATCGCAGCTGCGGGCTCGAGCCAGCGCGGCTTCGCGCGCCGACACCCATCGGTCGAGAAGCGCCGGGTGCCGAACGAGAAATGGCGCCATGCCGAGCCCGGTCGAATTCCCGATCCCGAAGCGCCGCCGCAGAGCCCGGTCGAGCAAGGCGGCTGAGGCCCCGCCGCGCAGCCAGGCGAGGTGCTCGACGAGATCGACCGTGAACAGCCGGATGAGGTAGACGGTCAACATCTCGGCGCGAAAGGGATTGGCGAACTCGGCACGGTCTCGAATGAGCTCGCGATCGGCAAGGCCGAACTTGCCGTTGCCATAGACCGCCGTGGTCCGCATCAGATAGCCGATGGTCTCGACCAGGCTTGCATCCGGCTGCCGACCTTCGGCAAGCGCCGCGACCACATGGTCGAACAACCGCACGCTGCGGTTTGCGCGCGCAAGAACGATCTCGCTGGCAAGATAGCGTCCGGCCTCTTGCAGCGGCACATTGGCCTTGAGGCGCTCGACGGCAGCGCGATCCGGCATCCCGTCATGCAGCACGAAGGTCGCGTCCCATTCCTCGGCGATCACCCGATCCGTGCGCTTTTCCGGCGGGATCTGATGGCCGAAAGCGATGAGACTGTACAAGCGCTCACCGATCTTGACGGCGTAGACCGCGACCCCGACCCCCCGCTCATCGATGTCGAACCGTTCGCGCGTGACCTGCCAGCGCTCGATCCGAAAACGACGCAGCAGGGCTCTGAGAAAACTCAACCGGGTCTGGTGCGCGCTGCCAAGCCGCTCCAATCGCATGACGAGATCCGGCGGGCGCAGGGGAACATCGGGCAAGGCTTGCTCCTGGCTCATCGGCCTGCCTTGCGGCAAACCAGATGGACGTGGATGTAGTCCATGCCATGACCTTCGGGCGCCGATGCAACGCTCTTCTCGTAGCGCGCGAAGAATTCGTCGAGAATGGCGGCACGCTGCTCGGCCGGACGGGACGCCGAAAGACCGGCGGCAAAGGTCGGCTCGCTCCAGGAACGAAGCGTCGGAATGAATGCCCGCGCAAACTTGTCTGGGTTTCTGTGCCTCGCGAAATCCGCAGCATAGGGGCAGACCAGATGGCGCGATTCCACGTGCTCCAGACGCAGACCGGCCCGGTAGGCGGCGCTTGAGGATTCCTTCAAGGGCGCGATGAATTCCTCGATCGTGCGATAGACCTGCGGAAAGTTGGTGTTCACATATTCTCTTTCGGTGATGACACCTTCATCGGCAAGTTCCCTCCAGAACCTGTTGAATGTGTCGAACATGCTCACCCCGCCGGTGTGGCCGAGATAGCGCCCCTGCTCGTCAATGCCGAAATTGAGAAACACGAGCATGCCGCCGGGCGACAGTTCCTCTGCCCGAAGCGCGAGCAGCCTGTCCCATTCGCGCCGTCCCGCTTCCTCGTAGGCTTCGCGTTCCTTGCCCTGGGCGCCGACCATATGGACGTGGTTCGAGATGGCGCAGGGAATCTCGGAGATATAATGCGAAGCAGTCGCCGAGAAAGCGAGATCGAGGCTGTTGTCGGGAAAGATCCTTTCGTGAAAGGAGGTCCCGGAAGCAAAGGGAAAGACCCTGTCCACCTGTCCGTAATAGCTCGCAAGCTCGGTCTGGTTATGGATCGTGCGAAAGAGCTGGCTGAAATCGTTTCGCGGCAGATCGGTATAGACGATCTCGATCGATCGGCTCGGGACGAGTCGCCGCGCAAAAGCCAATGCGTTGCGCCACATCTCGAGCGACGTGCCGCCGTCCGCACACCCGAAATCGGCAACCCGAAGAGGGCTGCCGTCATCGATGGGCTGCATGCGCTCGATCGCGCCGGTAACCAGCGGAAGCGCCTCGTTGATGACGTCGCGTGCCCCGATCGTCGCCTTGGAATAGTAACCCGCACCCTTCATCGCCATGAAGCCGGCGGTGGCCGA
>DATAOT010000137.1:0-3438 GCA_036265615.1 Aestuariivirgaceae bacterium | reverse complement strand
GGATGCCCAGAAGAACCGATATCGACACCATCCTGATCATCGGCGCCGGCCCGATCATCATCGGCCAGGCCTGCGAGTTCGATTATTCCGGCACCCAGGCGGTCAAGGCGCTCAAGGCCGAGGGCTACCGGATCGTGCTGGTGAATTCCAATCCCGCCACCATCATGACCGATCCGGGGCTCGCCGATGCGACCTATGTCGAGCCGATCACGCCCGAGATCGTCACCCGGATCATCGAGCGCGAGAAGACCGAGCGGCCGGACGCCAAGCTCGTGCTGCTGCCCACCATGGGCGGCCAGACCGCGCTCAACACCGCCTTGACCCTCAATCGGCTTGGCATCCTCGCCAAATGGGATGTCGAGATGATCGGCGCCAGGGCGCCGGTGATCGACAAGGCCGAGGACCGCGAGCTCTTCCGCGAGGCGATGACCAGGATCGGGCTCGAGACGCCGCGCTCCATGCTGGCCCATGACGTCATCGAGGCGCTGAAGGCGCTCGACTTCGTCGGCCTGCCGGCCATCATCCGTCCCTCCTTCACCCTCGGGGGAACCGGCGGCGGCATCGCCTATAACCGCGAGGAATATCTCGAGATCATCGAACGCGGTCTCGATGCATCGCCCACCAACGAGGTGCTGGTCGAGGAATCGGTGCTCGGCTGGAAGGAATACGAGATGGAGGTCGTCCGCGACCGCGACGACAACTGCATCATTGTCTGCTCGATCGAGAACATCGATCCGATGGGCGTCCACACCGGCGATTCGATCACGGTGGCGCCGGCCCTGACCCTAACCGACAAGGAATATCAGATCATGCGCAACGCCTCGCTCGCGGTGCTGCGCGAGATCGGGGTGGAGACCGGCGGCTCGAACGTCCAGTTCGCCGTCAATCCCGCCGACGGCCGGCTCGTCGTCATCGAGATGAACCCGCGGGTGTCGCGCTCCTCGGCGCTGGCCTCCAAGGCCACCGGCTTCCCGATCGCCAAGGTCGCGGCCCGGCTTGCCGTCGGCTACACGCTCGACGAGCTTGCCAACGACATCACCGGCGGCGCCATGCCGGCCTCCTTCGAGCCGACCATCGACTATGTCGTCACCAAGATCCCGCGCTTTGCCTTCGAGAAGTTTCCCGGCGCCGAGCCGCTCCTCACCACCTCCATGAAGTCGGTCGGCGAGGTCATGGCGATCGGCCGCACCTTCCAGGAATCCCTGCAGAAGGCCTTGCGCGGGCTCGAGACCGGCCTGTCGGGGCTCGACGAGGTGACGATCGAGGGCTTCGGCCACGGCGACGACAAGAACGCCATCCGCGCTGCCCTCGCCCGCCCCACCCCCGACCGCATCCTCAAGGTGGCGCAGGCGCTGCGGCTGGGTTTCACCGTCGCCCAGGTCCATGAGAGCTCGAAATATGATCCGTGGTTCATCGGCGAGATCGAGGGCATCGTGCGCATGGAGGAGCGGTTGCGGACCTTGGGCCTGCCGGAGGATGCGCAGAACCTGCGGGCCCTCAAGGCGATGGGCTTTTCCGATGCGCGCCTTGCGGCGCTTGCCGGTGTTGCCGAGGCCGACGTCGCGCGCCTGCGTCATCGCCTGAAGGTCAGGCCGGTGTTCAAGCGCATCGATTCCTGTGCCGCCGAATTCGCCTCTCCGACGCCCTACATGTATTCGACCTATGAAACCCCGTTGGCCCTTGGCGAGGTGGACGAGGCGCGCCCCAGCGACCGGCGCAAGATCATCATTCTCGGCGGTGGTCCCAACCGCATCGGCCAGGGCATCGAGTTCGACTATTGCTGCTGCCATGCCTGCTTTGCCCTGCATGACGCGGGCTTCGAATCGATCATGGTCAACTGCAATCCCGAGACCGTGTCGACCGACTACGACACCTCCGACCGGCTCTATTTCGAGCCCTTGACCGCCGAGGACGTGCTGGAGATCGTCCATGCCGAGGCGGCGCGGGGCGAGCTCGTCGGCGTCATCGTCCAGTTCGGCGGCCAGACGCCGCTCAAGCTGGCCGAACCGCTCGAGCGGGCCGGCGTCCCCATCCTCGGCACCACCCCCGATGCCATTGACCTCGCCGAGGACCGCGACCGTTTCGCCAAGCTCCTGCACCGCCTCGAGCTCCGCCAGCCGAAGAATGGCATCGCCAAATCGGCCGCCGAGGCGCGCCGCATCGTCGCCGAGATCGGCTATCCGGTGGTGATTCGCCCGTCCTACGTGCTTGGCGGGCGCGCCATGGAGATCGTTCGCGACGACCAGGCGCTCGAGCGCTACATGGCCGAGGCCGTGGTGGTGTCCGGCAGGAGCCCGGTGCTGATCGACCGCTATCTCACCGATGCGATCGAGGTCGATGTCGATGCTCTTTGCGACGGCGCCGAGGTCTTCGTCGCCGGCGTCATGGAGCACATCGAGGAGGCCGGCATCCATTCCGGCGATTCGGCCTGCGCGCTGCCGCCCTGGTCGCTGCTGCCGGAAACGGTCGCGGAGCTCGAGCGCCAGACCGCCGAGCTGGCGCTGGCCTTGAACGTCGTCGGCCTGATGAACGTCCAATATGCCATCAAGGATGGCGAGATCCATGTCCTCGAGGTCAATCCGCGGGCCTCGCGCACCGTCCCCTTCGTCGCCAAGGTGATCGGCCTGCCGGTCGCTGCGATCGCCGCCCGGATCATGGCCGGGCGACCGCTTGCCTCTTTCGCCCTCGAGCGCCGCAAGCTCGACTATGTCGCCGTCAAGGAGGCGGTGTTCCCCTTCGCCCGCTTCCCCGGCGTCGACACGGTGCTCGGGCCGGAGATGCGCTCCACCGGCGAGGTGATGGGGCTCGATCGCGATTACGAGGTGGCTTTCGCCAAGAGCCAGCTCGGATCGGGAAACAAGGTGCCGGTGTCGGGCACCGCCTTCATCTCGGTCAAGGACACCGACAAGCCGCGGGTGCTCGAGGCCGCCCGCCGCCTTGCCGCCATGGGCTTCCGCCTCATCGCCACCGGCGGCACGCAGCGCTTCCTGGTCGAGCAGGGCGTTGCTTGCGAGAAGGTCAACAAGGTGCTGGAAGGCCGTCCCCACATCGTCGATGCCATGAAGAACGGCAGCGTCCAGCTGGTCTTCAACACCACCGAGGGCGCCTCGGCACTCGAGGATTCGAAATCGATCCGCCAAGCCGCCCTGCTCGGCAGGATTCCCTATTACACAACCCTTGCCGGCTGCCTCGCCGCCACCGGCGGCATTGCCGCCATGCGCTCGGGCGGCCTCGAGGTCCGGCCGCTCCAGGACTATCACACGCCGGGCCGCCGGGTCTGATCGTCAGCCTTGGGCTGCTGCAACCTGTGGGTGAAAAGCCCCGACCTCTTGAACGCCGCTTGGTTGGGTATTACACTTCTGTAACTGGAAGCGCCTCGCCGCCGCCTCAAGGCTGCTGCGGGGCGCGCGTCCTTCGGTCGTGAGCCTGTGCCAGCGA
>DATAOT010000136.1:0-25062 GCA_036265615.1 Aestuariivirgaceae bacterium | reverse complement strand
CACCACATGACCGCCATGAACCCCGGCGCCGGGGCCGATATCGACCACGTGATCGGCCCTGCGGATCGCGTCCTCGTCATGCTCGACGACGAGCACCGTGTTGCCGAGGTCGCGCAGGTGGATGAGGGTCTCGAGCAGCCGGTCATTGTCGCGCTGATGGAGCCCGATCGAGGGCTCGTCCAGCACATAGAGCACCCCGGTCAGCCCCGAGCCGATCTGCGAGGCGAGCCGGATCCGCTGGCTCTCTCCGCCCGACAGCGTGCCCGAGGTGCGCGCCAGCGTCAGATATTCGAGCCCGACATCGTCGAGGAATTTGAGCCGGTCGCGGATCTCCTTGAGGATGCGATTGGCGATCTCGCGATCCTTCGGCTTGAGCTTGGCCGGGAGCCCGCCGAACCACTCCTTGGCCTGCCGGATCGACATCGCGGAGACCTGGCCGATATGCAGCCCGGCGACCTTGACGGCGAGCGACTGCGGCTTGAGACGATAGCCTTTGCAGGCCTCGCATGGATGGTCGGACTGGTACTGCGACAGCTCTTCTCGAACCCAGGAGGAATCCGTTTCCCGCCAGCGCCGCTCGATGTTGCCGAGAACGCCCTCGAACGGCTTGTGCGTCTTGTAGGAGCGGATCCCGTCGTCGAACACGAAGGTTACCGGCTCGCCGCCCGAGCCATGGAGGATCACGTCCCTGAGCTTCGAGGGGAGCTTCTCCCATGGGGTGCTCATCGAGCCGCCATACTGCTTCACCAGCGCTTCGAGCGTCTGGACATAATAGGGTGAGGAGCTGCCGGTCTTTGCCCACGGCACCACCGCACCCTTCTTGAGACTCAGCGACTTGTCGGGAACGACGAGGTCGGCCTCGAACCTGAGCTCGGTGCCGAGACCGTCGCATTTCGGACAGGCCCCGAACGGGTTGTTGAATGAGAACAGCCTGGGCTCGATCTCATCGATGGTGAAGCCCGACACCGGACAGGCGAAGCGCTCGGAGAAGGTGAGCCGCTCATGCGTCTCGTTCTTCGACTTGTTGGCGCTCTCCGCCGAGGTGTCCGCCAGGGCAAGCGGCCGGTCGGCGAATTCGGCGATGGCCAGTCCGTCCGCCAGCTTGAGCGCCGTCTCCAGCGAATCCGCCAGCCGGTTGCCGAGGTCGCGCCTGACCACCAGCCGGTCGACCACCACATCGATGTCGTGCTTAAACTTCTTGCCGAGCGCCGGCACTGCCTCGATCTCGTAGAACTTGCCGTCGACCTTGACCCGCTGGAAACCCTTCTTCTGCAGATCCTGCAGCTCCTTGCGGTATTCTCCCTTGCGTCCGCGCACGATCGGCGCCAGCAGATAGAGCCGCGTCCCGTCCTTGAGCTCGAGGATACGGTCGACCATCTGGGTGACAGTCTGGCTTTCGATCGGCAGCCCCGTCACCGGCGAGTAGGGCACGCCGACCCGGGCAAACAGCAGGCGCATATAGTCGTAGATCTCGGTGACCGTGCCGACCGTCGAGCGCGGATTGCGGCTCGTCGTCTTCTGCTCGATCGAGATGGCCGGCGACAGTCCGTCGATCTGGTCGACATCGGGCTTCTGCATCATCTCGAGGAACTGCCTGGCATAGGCCGACAGGCTCTCGACATAGCGCCGCTGGCCCTCGGCGTAGATCGTGTCGAATGCCAGCGACGATTTTCCGGACCCGGATAGACCAGTGAAAACGATCAGGCTGTCCCGCGGAATGTCGACCGAGACATTCTTCAGGTTGTGCTCGCGTGCACCCTGGATTCGAATGTATTTCCTGGTGTCGGGCATGGTGGCTTGAATTAGATCAAAAGGTGAACACCGGCAAGCACGCAGTCAACATGCTTACACAACAAAGAAATCTCGAGAGCGACGTTCGGCTGCGCAGATTAGCCAATATGGGGTTGAGATGTGGACCGAAAATAGCGCATTGCAACATCACTGCCGCCAAGGCTTGCCATTGCGACTTTCTTCCGCGCAGATTGGCCGGGGAGGAGCCCTCACGTGACCAAAGCCACTGCCGAACCCCTGCCGAGCCGACCCGAAGCCATCCGCGTCGAGGACCTGCACAAGCGCTTCGGCCCGCTCGAGGTGCTGCGCGGCGTCTCGCTCTCGGCGCGCGAGGGCGATGTCCTCTCCATCATCGGCGCCTCCGGATCCGGCAAGAGCACGCTTCTGCGCTGCGTCAATCTGCTCGAGCTGCCGTCCCAGGGCCGCATCCTCGTCTCGGGCGAGGAGGTGCGGCTGAAGCCGGGCCGTGACGGCAATCTGGCGCCGGCCGACCATCGCCAGGTCGAGCGGGTCCGCAGCCGGCTCGGCATGGTGTTTCAGAGCTTCAATCTCTGGCAGCACATGACGGTGCTGCAGAACGTCATCGAGGCGCCGGTCCATGTTCTGAAGGTTCGCAAGCACGATGCCGTCGAGAAGGCCGAGGCGCTGCTCAACCGCGTCGGCCTCTATGAGAAGAAGGACCAGTATCCGGCATTCCTCTCCGGCGGCCAGCAGCAGCGCGCCGCGATTGCCCGCGCGCTCGCCGTCGATCCTCAGGTCATGCTGTTCGACGAGCCGACCTCGGCGCTCGACCCGGAGCTCGTCGGCGAGGTGCTGAAGGTCATCCGCTCGCTTGCCGAGGAAGGCCGCACCATGCTCCTGGTCACCCATGAGATGGCCTTCGCCCGCGAGGTCTCGGACCATGTCATGTTCCTGCATCGCGGTCTGGTCGAGGAGGAGGGACCGCCCTCGCGGGTGTTCGGCACCCCGCGCTCGGAGCGCTGCCGCCAGTTCGTCAATGCCATGAACAAGGAGGCGGCGACCCATCCCCGCCCGGAGGTCTGACGTCATGGAGCCGAATGCCTTCCTGGCCTACTGCCTTGCCGCGGTGGCGATCATCATCGTGCCCGGCCCGACGGTGACCATGATCGTCGCCAACAGCCTGCGCCACGGCTCGCGCGCCGGCATGCTGAATGTCGCCGGGACCCAGGCCGGGCTCCTGATCTGGCTCGCCGTGGCCGTGCTCGGGCTGGCGGCGATGATCAAGGCGATGGGGGTGTGGTTCGACGTCGTGCGCGTCGCCGGCGCCGCCTATCTCGTCTGGCTTGGCATTGCGCTCTGGCGCTCGGGCGGCCAGTTGCGGAGCGCCGAGCGGGCCCGCCCGAAAGGCAGCTTCTTCCTTCAGGGGCTCTGGGTGATCCTGTCGAACCCCAAGATGCTGCTCGTGTTCGGCGCGCTCATCCCGCAGTTCATCTCGCCCGAGCACGACTTCATGAGCCAGCTGATCTTCCTCGTGGTCGTATTCATGATCCTGGCGGCGATTTTCGACGGCACCTATGCAGTGCTTGCCGGCTCGGCCGGCGCCTGGCTGTCCCGCGCCCGCATCAGGCTCGTCGAGCGGCTGTCCGGCACCTGCCTGATCGCCGGCGGCCTGTGGCTTGCCTTCCGGCGCTAGATGGCCTTTAAGGGGTGACCAAAGCAGGGTTCCAGCACGTGACGTCGCGCACCGCCTTTTATCCGGGAAGTTTCGATCCCGTCACTTTCGGCCATCTCGACATCATCGCCCGGGTTGCCCGGCTGTGCGACCGCCTGGTGCTGGGCGTCGGCGCCCATCACGGCAAGGAGCCGCTGATCCCGACCCCGCAGCGCGTCGGCGTCCTCGGCGAGGTCGCCAGGCCCATTGCCGATCATGCCGGCATTGCTCTCGACATCGTGGTGTTCGACGGCCTCGCGGTCGATGCCGCGCGCAAGGCCAAGGCCGGCCTCATCGTCCGCGGCCTGCGCGATGCCACCGATTTCGACTACGAGGTCCAGATGGGCCAGATGAACGCCGCGCTCGCACCCGATATCGAGACGGTGTTTCTCGCCGCCAGCCCCGCCACCCGGATGATCGCCTCCTCCCTCGTCAAGCAGATCGTGCGCATGGGCGGCGATGTCCGTCTGTTCGTGCCGGACGCGGCGGAGCGGGCCATCCGCCTGGCGCTCGAATCATCCAATTGATCAGGTCGAGGGAGCAACCCATGCTGTCGAATGCCCGCCTGCTGCGCGCTGCCGGTTTCTTTGCGCTCGCTGTCCTCGCCGGCCCGGCGCTTGCCGCCGGCAACCCGGAGAACACGCTGGTGATGACGCTCAAATGCGGTGAGGTGGTCATCGACCTGCGTCCTGATCTTGCGCCGAAGCATGTGGCGCAGATCAAGAAGCTCACCCGCCAAGGCTTCTATGACGGCATCATCTTTCACCGCGTCATCGACGGCTTCATGGCTCAGACCGGCGATCCCACCGGCACCGGCACCGGCGGTTCGAAGCTGCCTGATCTGGCGGCGGAGTTCTCCAAGGAACATTTCGCCCGCGGTACGCTTGGGATGGCGCGCACCAGCGACCCGAACAGCGCTAACTCGCAATTCTTCATCATGTTCGCCGATGGCGGTTTTCTCGATGGCAACTACACGGTCTTCGGCAAGGTCCGCAGCGGCATGGAATGCGTCGACCAGATCAACAAGGGCGAGCCTCCGGCAAATCCTGACAAGATCGTGCGGCTGAAGGTGCAGAAAGACATCAAATAGGAGGACCGATGGCGGACCGCGACCCCGAGAACACCATCTATATGGATCTGCCGCATGGCCGCGTGGTGATCGAGCTTCGGCCCGACATTGCTCCTGGGCATGTCAGCCGCATCAAGGAGCTTGCCCGCGAGGGGTTCTATGACGGCGTGCCGTTCCATCGCGTCATCGAAGGCTTCATGGCGCAGGGCGGCGACCCGACCGGCACCGGCACCGGCGGCTCGCCCAAGCCCAATCTCAAGGCCGAGTTCTCCGATGCGCCGCATCGGCGCGGCGCCTGCTCGATGGCGCGCAGCCAGAACCCGAACTCGGCCAACAGCCAGTTCTTCATCTGCTTTGCGCCATGCGACTTCCTCGACGGCCAATACACCGTCTGGGGCCAGGTGGTGGAGGGCATGGAGCATGTCGACCGTCTGAAGCGCGGCGAGCCGGTGAGCAATCCGGACCGCATCGTCAAGATGCAGGTGGCCGCCGACGCCGCCTGATGCGGGTCGATGCTTTCGATTTCGAGCTTCCCGACCACCTGATCGCGCTGGAGCCGGCGCGCCCGCGCGATCAGGCGCGCCTTCTGGTGGTCAGGCCCGGCTCGGCCGTCGAGCTCGAAGACAGCCGCGTAGCCGCCCTGCCGAACCTGCTCGAGCCTGGCGACACGCTGGTGCTCAACGACACCAAGGTGATCCCGGCCCGGCTGACCGGACGGCGCATCAATCGCGGCGAACGGCCCTCGATCGAGGTGCTGCTCAACCGCCGGATCGCCCCGGCGCGCTGGCTCGCCTTTGCTCGCCCCGGCAAGCGGCTTGAAGCCGGCGACCTCATTCGCTTCGGCGAGCAGGGCCGGGTCTGCCTCCTCGGCGAGCTCGATGCGACGGTTGCGGCCAAGGGCGATCGCGGCGAGGTCGAGCTCGCCTTCAACCTCACCGGGGCGGTGCTCGACGAGGCGGTCGAGCAGCTGGGCGAGGTGCCGCTGCCGCCCTATATCGTGAGCCGGCGGCCTGCCGTGGCGACCGACCGGCAGGACTATCAGACGGTCTATGCCGCCCGCGAGGGCGCTGTCGCCGCGCCGACCGCCGGCCTCCACTTCACGCCGGCAATGCTGCGCGCCCTGGCGGATGCCGGCATCGGCACCGCCTTCGTCACCCTCCATGTCGGCGCCGGCACCTTCCTGCCTGTCACCGCCGAGGACACCGCCGCGCACCGGATGCTGCCCGAATGGGGGGAGATCGATCCCTCGACCGCCGAGCGGCTGAACCGCGTGCGCGACGAAGGTGGGCGCATCATCGCCATCGGCACGACGGTGCTGCGGCTGCTCGAGAGCGCCGCCGATGCAGACGGCCGGATCGAACCGTTCCGCGGCTTGACCGAGCTCTTCATCGCCCCGGGTTACCACTTCCGCGCCGCCGATACGCTGATGACCAACTTCCACCTGCCGCGCTCCACATTGTTCATGCTGGTTGCCGCCTTTTGCGGCCTCGACACCATGAAGCGCGCCTATGCCCATGCCATCGCCGCCGGCTATCGCTTCTATTCCTATGGCGATGCCAGCCTGTTGTTTCGCTCCTCATGACGGCCACGACCGACTTCGCCTTTCGACTTCTCGACACGGACGGCAATGCGCGGCTCGGCGTCATCGAGACGCCGCGCGGCCGGATCCGCACCCCGGCCTTCATGCCGGTCGGCACCGGCGGGACGGTCAAGGCCGTCTATTTCGATCAGCTGCGGGAGCTCGGCACCGACATCATCCTCGGCAACACCTATCATCTGATGCTGCGGCCAGGTGCCGAGCGCATCGCCCGGCTCGGCGGCCTCAACACCTTCATCGGCTGGCCGGGCCCGATCCTAACCGATTCGGGCGGGTTCCAGGTGATGTCGCTCGCCAAGCTCAGGGTGATCGACGAGAACGGCGTCACCTTCGCCTCGCATATCGACGGCAGCCGCCACGAGCTGACGCCGGAGCGCGCCATGGAGATCCAGCATCTCCTCGGCTCCGCCATCCAGATGCAGCTCGACGAGTGCCTTGCCTTTCCTCATTCCGAAGCCGAATGCGCCCGCGCCATGCGCCTTTCGCTGCGCTGGGCCGAGCGCTCGCTCGAGGCCTTCCGCGGCGAGCCTGGCCAGGCCTGTTTCGGCATTGTCCAGGGCGGCATCCATCCGGCACTGCGTGCCGAGTCGGCAGACCGGCTCGCGGCCATGGGGTTCGCCGGCTATGCCATCGGCGGCCTCGCGGTCGGGGAAAGCCAGCAGCAGATGCTGGCCACCATCGACATCACCGCGCCGCATCTGCCCGACCTGCGTCCGCGCTACCTCATGGGCGTCGGCACTCCGCTCGACATCGTCGAGGCCGTGGCGCGCGGCATCGACATGTTCGACTGCGTGATGCCGACCCGCTCCGGCCGGCATGGCCAGGCCTTCACGCGGTTCGGCAAGCTCAATCTCAAGAATGCCAGGCACGCCGACGATCCCCGGCCCCTCGACGAGACGAGCTCATGCCCGGCTGCCTCGCGCTATTCGCGGGCCTATCTGCATCATCTCGTCAAGTCCGGCGAGATCCTCGGCATGATGCTGCTGTCGCTGGCCAATCTTGCCTATTATCAGGATCTGATGGTCGGCATCCGCCGGGCTATTGCCGAGCATCGCTTCCTCGACCATCGTGAACGGCTGGTGGCGGAGTGGAGCCGGGTCGAGGAGCAGCGGCCATGAAGATGCAAGGCGAACGATTGATTGCGGCAACCCAGCGCGACGTGTGGAACGCCCTCAACAACCCTGACGTCCTGAAGCAGTGCATCCCGGGTTGCGAGGAGATGCAGAAGCTCTCCGACACCGAGTTCACCGCCAAGGTGCGAGCCAAGGTCGGCCCGGTCAGCCTCACCATGACGGGCGACGTGCAGCTCTCGGATCTCAATCCGCCCGTCAGCTATCGCATCACCGGCCAGGGCAAGGGCGGCGCTGCCGGGTTCGCCAGGGGCGGCGCCGACATCAGCCTCAAGGACCAGGGCGGCTCGACGCTGATCGTCTACAACGTCGATGCCCAGGTCGGCGGCAAGCTTGCCCAGATCGGCAACCGGCTGATCGATTCCACCGCCCGCAAGATGGCCGACGACTTCTTCTCGCGCTTCGTCGCCATCGTCGAGAGCGCTGGCAGGCCGGCTGCGGCGGCTCCTGCTGGCGGTTCGCCCGAGCCGCTGGCGCATCCGGTGCCGCCGCCGAGTGCCAGCGCCTCGGTGTCGGCAGCCGCCGCCAAGGACGCCAAGCTTGCCCGCGACAGCGCCGCCGGCGCCGAGCTGCCCGACGAGCCCGGGAACCAGAGCGGTCACCTCGTGCTCTGGCTCATCCTCGCTGCAGTGGCGCTGGCCGTTGTTTATTATCTGTTTTTCCGCAGGTGACCGGCAGAGGGAGGCAGTAGGCAGTAGGGAAAAAAGAGGCGCTCACTGCCTATTGCCTAATGCCTACTGCCTTCCTCTTGGCTGAAGCGTGAGCGGGAGCCCATACCCTCGGTTGCCCTGCCCAGGGGCCGGTGACATAAAGGCCCGATGTTCTCCTCCGTCCTGATCGCCAACCGTGGCGAGATCGCCTGCCGCATCACCCGCACCGCCCGCCGTCTCGGGATGCGGGTCATCGCCGTCCATTCCGACGTCGACCAGGAGGCCCTTCACGTCAAGATGGCCGACGAGGCCGTGGCGATCGGCCCGGCGAGCGTGCGCGACAGCTATCTTCGCCCCGACCGCATTCTCGAAGCCGCCCGCGAGACCGGCGCCGAGGCGATTCATCCCGGCTATGGCTTCCTGTCCGAGAATGCCGGTTTTGCCGAAGCCTGCCGCAGCGCCGGCATCGCGTTCGTCGGTCCTCCCCCCGAGGCGATCCGCGCGATGGGCCTGAAGGATGCCGCCAAGGCCCTGATGCGCGATGCCGCAGTCCCGGTGGTGCCGGGTTATATGGGCGAGGAGCAGGATGCCGCCTTTCTCGAGCGCATGGCGGCCGAGACCGGTTATCCGGTGCTCATCAAGGCGGTCGCCGGCGGTGGCGGCAAGGGCATGCGCCTCGTCGCCGATCCGGCCGATTTCCGTCCCGCGCTCGAATCCTGCCAGCGCGAGGCGCTGAGCGCCTTTGGCGATCCGCGCGTCCTGATCGAGCGTTTTGTCAGTGCGCCGCGCCACATAGAAATCCAGGTGTTCGGCGATCAGCATGGCAACACCGTTCATCTGTTCGAGCGCGACTGCTCGCTGCAGCGGCGCCACCAGAAGGTCATCGAGGAGGCGCCGGCCCCGGGGATGACGCCGGCGATGCGCGAGGCCATGGGCAGGGCGGCGGTGCTGGCGGCCAAGGCGGTCGGTTATCAGGGCGCCGGCACGGTCGAGTTCATCGTCGATTCGAGTCGCGGCCTGACGCCGGACAGCTTCTTCTTCATGGAGATGAACACCCGCCTCCAGGTCGAGCACCCGGTCACCGAGGCAGTGACCGGGCTCGATCTCGTCGCCCTGCAGTTCCAGATCGCCGCCGGGCAAGCGCTGCCGTTCCGCCAGGAGGACCTGAGGCTGAACGGCCATGCCGTCGAGGCGCGGCTTTATGCCGAGGATCCCGACCATGAATTCCTGCCGCAGGCCGGGCGGCTTCGTCGCCTGTCCTGGCCCGCAGGACTGCCGGGGTTGCGTATCGACACCGGGGTGGAGCAGGGCGATGATATTACGCCCCATTATGACCCGATGATCGCCAAGCTGATCTTTCATGCCCCGACCCGCAGCGAGGCGCTGCAGGGCCTTGCAACGGCGCTCGACGAGACCGTGTTGCTCGGCATCCGCAGCAACCGGGCCTTCCTGACCCGTCTGCTGCGCCATCCCGACTTCGTGGCGGGCGCCGTCGACACCGGCTTCATCGGGCGCCATCTTGCCGAGCTCGTTGCCGGCGGGCCCGATCCGCGGCTGCTCGTGGCCGGCGTCGAGGCCTGGCTTGCCCTCGTGGCCGGCATCCGAACCGGCTCCGCCGCGGCCACGCTCCATGGCTGGTCGTTGGCCGGCATCGAGCGGCGAGACCGGCTGCATCTGCTGATCAATGGCGAGAAGACCGTGGTCGATGTCGCCTGGCTCGCTCCGGGCCGGCGGCGCCATCACATCCGCGGCCATGCGCACGCGAACCTCGAGGTGGAGACGGTCAGGCAGGATGGCGGACGGATCGAGCTCGTGACTTCCGCCGGCCCCTTTTCCGGTCATGTCGCACTGTCGGACGGCAGGATCCTGGTGGCATCGCGGGAAGGTCACGTCGAGATCGCCGCCGAAGATTTGACGGCGCGCGATGCCGAGGCGTTTGCCGGCGGCGCCTCGATCAAGGCGCCGATGCCCGGCAAGATCGTCCGGATCTTGACTGCCGAGGGCCGGCAGGTCGCCAGGGGCGAGCGGCTGGTCGTTCTCGAAGCCATGAAAATGGAGCACACCCTCTCCGCGGCCCGCGCAGCAAGGGTGGACAAGGTCCTGGTCAGTGAAGGCGAGCAGGTTCAGGATGGCAAGGTGCTGGTCACCCTGTCGAGCGATGAGGGTCAGGCTTGAGCTTGCATCTGGTGAAGCTCTGCGTCGGCGTCGGCGAGATTTCCGAGCTGGCCGACTGGCAGAAACGGCGCCGGCGCGAGAAGAAGCGGGTGTATCACGTGACCCGCATGATGCCGCGCCGCGCCGCCGAGCTCCTTGACGGCGGCTCGCTCTACTGGGTCATTCGCGGGCTGATCCTGGTCCGCCAGCGCATCATCGCCATCGAGCCCTTTGTCGATGATGACGAGATCGACCGCTGCAAGCTGGTGTTCGACCCGCTCCTGGTCCCGGTCGAGCCGCGACCCCGGCGGCCCTTCCAGGGCTGGCGCTATCTCGATGGCGGCGAAGCTCCGGCCGACATTCCCGGCGGCTTGGGCGACGGGCTGCCCGCCAAGCTCCGGGCCGAACTTGCGGCGCTTGGCCTGCTATGACCACGGTGGCGATCCGCACCGTTGCCGACGACACCGAGCTGGCCGCCGCCTGCCGCCTGCTGCAGAGCTTTTTCCGCGAGGGCCGGTTCGAGACTACGCCCGAGACAGTGGCCGCGCATGCCCGGCGCATGCACGGCCTGACCGATCTCTGCCTCATTCTGGTGGTCTGGCTCGACGATGCCGCCGTCGGGGTGGCGACCGTGTCGCTCGATTTCGGCATCGAATTCGGCTGGCAGGCCGAGATTGGCGATCTCTATGTCGTGCCGTCCGCCCGCCGGCAGGGTTTGGCCTTGCGTCTGGTCGAGGCGAGCACCGCCTGGGCTCGCGAGCGTGGCGTGCAATCGGTTGCAGTCACTTTGACTGCCCATGGCGCCGATTTAGGGCTCGAGGATTTCTACCGCCGGCTCGGTTTCACGAGCGAAGGCCGCCGCCTCCTGGTCCGCAGGCTGTGATCGAGTAGAGCGAAGAACTGAACCCCTCCCCCCGGTGGGGAAGGTGGCCGAGCGATAGCGAGGCCGGGTGGGGGGATTTGCGGGCATCGGTCCCCCCACCCCCGGCCCCTCCCCACAAAGGGGGAGGGGTGCAGAACCTCCACTGGCCCGAAACTACACACCGATATTGTCGATGAGCCGGGTCGTGCCGAGCCAGGCCGCGGCCAGCAGACGCACCGGATCGCTCGTCGCATGTAGCTCGGCGAGCGTGTCGGCATTGCGCGCCTCGACATAATCGACCCGGAAGCCCGCCTGCGTCAGCGCCCGTGCCGCTGCGGCGGCAGCCTCGGCGGGGGGAGCGCCCTGGCGGATGGCGTCGGCGGTCGCTTGCAGCTCGCGGTGGATCAGCGGCGCCTGCTGCCGTTCGGCATCGCTGAGATAGCCATTGCGCGACGACATGGCGAGCCCGTCGCCCTCACGCACCGTCGGCACGGGGATGACGACTGTCGGAATGTCGAGATCGCTCGCCATCCGCGTCACAACCTTGAGCTGCTGATAATCCTTCTCGCCGAACATGGCATAATCGCAGCCGGCCTGGATGAAGAGCTTGGCGACAGCGGTGGCGACGCCGGCGAAGAAATGCGGTCGGAAGCGGTCCTCGAGCCCGACCTTCGCGGGACCCGAGACGGCGACCTCCGTGGCGAAGCCTTCCGGATACATTTCGAGCGTCGCCGGAGCATAGATGAGATGCGCACCAGCCTCCTTGAGCTTGCGCCGGTCGCCGGCTTCATCGCGGGGATATCTGCCGAGATCCTCGTGCGCGCCGAACTGCCTCGGATTGACGAAGATCGTGACCACGACTCGATCGGCGAGTCTAAGGCCTTGATGCACCAGAGCGATGTGGCCCTGATGCAGGGCCCCCATGGTCGGCACGACCGCGGTCCGCATCGCCTGGGCCCGCCAGCCGGCGACGGTCCTGCGCAACTGCTCGACGGTGCCGATGGTCTCCACCGATTGCGACCTCGCTCGGGCATCATGAAAGATCCCCAAGCTTCACTTCTCTGATGCCGCTAGGCAAGCCTCAATCAGAGTAGCGCTTGCATAGGTTGTAGAAACGGAGCACATCCGTAGAAAGCACACCCGTAAACAGCAACCGACGGGATCGGGACGTGGACAAGCTTCTCCTTCCAGACCGCCAGGCAATCGAACGCAAGCTTCTGGCCGACGAGACGGCAACCGTGGCCGAGCTTGCCCGCCGTGCCGTCCTCTCTGAGGACCAGGCCAGATCCGTCGACCGGCTTGCCAGGAAGCTTGTCCAGGCGGTCCGCGAGGGCCGGCGGCAGCAGGGCGGGATCGACGAGTTCATGCAGGAATATTCGCTTTCGAGCGAAGAGGGCGTGGTCCTCATGTGCCTTGCCGAGGCGCTGCTCCGGATCCCCGATGCCGAAACCGCCGACAAGCTCATCGCCGACAAGATCGGGGGGCGCGACTGGAGCCGGCATCTCGGCCAGTCGGAGTCGCTGTTCGTCAATGCCTCTGCCTGGGGCCTGATGCTCACCGGGCGCATGATCGAGCTCGGCGAGGACACCAAGACCGATTTCGCGAGCTACCTGCGGCGCCTCGTGTCGCGCTCCGGCGAGCCGATCATCCGCCAGGCGATGCGCCAGGCCATGCGCATCATGGGCAAGCAGTTCGTGATGGGCCGCACCGTTGCCGAGGCCTTGCAGGTCGCCGCCCCGCTCGAGCGCGACGGCTACCGCTTCTCCTACGACATGCTGGGCGAGGCGGCGATGACCATGGCCGACGCCGACCGCTACGCCGCGAGCTATCGCGACGCCATCGACGCGGTGGCTGCCGCGGCCGGCAAGCGCCACGCCGGTGACGTCTTCGCCCGCCCGTCGATCTCGATCAAGCTGTCGGCGCTCCACCCGCGCTACGTCGAGAAAGAGCGCCTGCGCGTCCTCCACGAGCTGCTGGCGCGCCTCGAGGACCTCGCGGTCAAGGCGCGCTCCGGCGGGCTTGGGCTTACCATCGATGCCGAGGAAGCGGATCGGCTCGACCTCTCGCTGGAGTTGTTTGCCCGCCTTCAGGCGGCACCTTCGCTTGCCGGCTGGGACGGCCTCGGCCTCGCCGTGCAGGCCTATTCGAAGCGGGCTTATCCGGTGATCGAGTGGCTTGCCGAGCTGGCACGGGCCACCAACCGCCGCCTGCCGGTCAGGCTGGTGAAAGGCGCCTATTGGGATACCGAGATCAAGCGTGCCCAGGACGCGGGCCTGGACGGCTATCCGCTGTTCACCCGCAAGATCTCGACCGATGTTTCCTATCTCGCCTGCGCCAGGCTGATGCTCGAGCGCCGCGACGTCTTCTATCCCCAGTTCGCGACCCACAATGCCCACACCGTTGCGGCCGTCTCGGTGCTCGCCGGCGATGACCGCCGCTTCGAATTTCAGCGGCTCCATGGCATGGGTCAGGCGCTCTATGGCGAGATCGTCGCAAGCGAAGGGATGAACCAGCCCTGCCGGATCTACGCCCCGGTCGGCAGCCACGAGGACCTCCTGGCGTATCTCGTGCGGCGGCTCCTCGAAAACGGCGCCAACACGTCCTTCGTCAACCGCCTGGCAGACGACAGGGCGCCGATCGAGGAGATCGTCGCCGACCCCGTCGCGCAGGTCCGGCGGCTGGCCTCCATCCCGCACCCCCGCATCCCGCTGCCGGGCGCCATCTTCGCCCCACGCCGCAACAGCCGCGGCCTGCCGCTCTGGGACCTTCCGACCCGCGAGCGTCTCACCGACGACATCAAGGCCATTGGCAAATCCGATCGCCCGGCTGCCGGGCCGCTGGTCGGCGGGGTGGCGATGCCGGGCATGGCGCGGCGCCGCGTGACGGCGCCCTATGATCGTTCCGAGATTGTGGGCGAGGCGGCGGAAGCGAACGAAGCTGCGGTCGAGGCGGCGCTCGTCGCGACCGCAGCCGCGGCGGCCGACTGGGACCGTCGCGGCGGCCCCGCCCGCGCCGCCATCCTCGAGGCTGCCTCCGATCTCTATGAGGAGGACACGCCTCGCCTCGTCGGCCTCTTGGTGCGCGAGGCCGGCAAGACCCTCGAGAACGCCATGGCTGACCTTCGGGAAGCTGTCGACTTCCTGCGCTATTACGCCGATCAGGCCCGCGCCCGGTTCGCCGGGCCGATGGCGCTTCCCGGCCCGACCGGCGAGCGCAACCAGCTGACGCTCGCCGGCCGCGGCGTCTTCGCCTGCATCAGCCCGTGGAACTTCCCACTCGCGATCTTCACCGGGCAGGTGGCTGCTGCCCTCGCCGCCGGCAATGCGGTCATTGCCAAGCCGGCCGAGCAGACGCCGCTCATCGCCTTCCGGGCGGTGAGCCTGCTGCAGCGCGCTGGGGTCCCTGGCGCGGTCCTGGCGCTCTTGCCGGGCGACGGCGGCCGCATTGGCCGCCAGCTCCTGTCCGATCCCCGGATCAACGGTGTCGCCTTCACGGGTTCCAACGAGACCGCCAATCTGATCAACCGCGTGCTGGCGGAGCGCCGCGGCCCGATCATCCCCTTCATCGCCGAGACTGGCGGCATGAACGCCATGATCGTCGATTCCTCCGCGCTGCCCGAGCAGGCGGTCCGCGACGTGCTGTCATCGGCGTTCGACAGCGCCGGGCAGCGTTGCTCCGCTGCCCGCATCCTGTTCGTGCAGGAGGACATCGCCGACCGGGTCATTCCCATGCTCGCCGGTGCCATGCACGAGCTCGCCGTCGGCCATCCGCTCGATTATGCGACCGATGTCGGGCCGGTCATCGACGAGGAGGCCCGGGTGGCCCTCGAAGCACACAAGGCGCGCATGCGGGCGACCTACCGCACCATCGCCGAGCTGACGCTTGCGCCCGAATGCGAGCGCGGCACCTTTGTTGCACCTGCTGCCTTCGAGCTGCCCCGGCTCGACATCCTGGAGCGCGAGGTGTTCGGCCCGGTCCTGCACGTGATTCGTTATCGGGCCGACCGGCTGGCCGAAGTGTGCGACGCCATCAACCGCACCGGCTACGGCCTGACGCTCGGCATCCATACGCGGATTGAATCGACTGTCGAGGAGGTGAGAAGCCGGGTCAGGGTGGGCAACATCTACGTCAACCGCAACCAGATCGGCGCCGTTGTCGGCGCCCAGCCCTTTGGCGGCGAAGGGCTGTCGGGCACGGGACCGAAGGCGGGGGGTCCGCATTATCTCTATCGCTTTGCCACCGAGCGGGTCGTCTCGATCGACACCACCGCCTCGGGCGGCAACGCAGCATTGATGTCAATGGAGGGCGATGCCGGGCGCTAGCCTGCCAACTGTCAAATTCTTTGCGCATCATCTTTTCGGCGCGCTGGCGCGATCTCATCTATATGCCCGTCGCCTTTTAAGGGTGGATGTCGATGGCGGATGACAAACGCAACGTTCCTGTCGCGAACGCGACGACACCGTCGAGCGAGGGTGACGTATCGCGGTTCCTGGAAACGGTACGCAGCATGCAACCGGCGGTCCCGCCCAGCGAGGGCAGGGGTCGGCTGCTCTTTGCCATGGACGCCACCATGAGCCGCCAGCCCACCTGGGACAAGGCGCTGCAGATTCAGGCGGAAATGTTCAACGAGACCGCCCGGATCGGCGGCCTCGACGTGCAGCTCGTCTACTTCCGCGGCTTTGGCGAGTGCCGGGCCTCGAAATGGGTCAGCGAGCCGGAAGGGCTGGCCCGCTTCATGACCTCGGTCGAATGCCGCGGCGGCAACACCCAGATCGCCCGCGTTCTCGCCCATATCCTCAAGGAAGGCCGCAGCCGGCGCATCAATGCCGCCGTTTTCGTTGGTGACGCCATGGAGGAGCGGATCGATGATCTCTGTTCCAAGGCTGGCGAGATCGGTCTTCTGGGGGTGCCGGTCTTCACCTTTCAGGAGGGCCACGATCTCGTCGCCGAGCGCGCATTCCGGGAGATTTCGCGGCTGACCCGGGGTGCCTGGTCGCGCTTCGACGCCAATTCGGCGCGCCAGCTGCGCGAATTGCTTTCAGCGGTTGCCGTCTATGCCGCCGGCGGCCGTCAGGCGCTCACCGACTATTCGCGCCGCTCGGGCACTGGCGCCCTGCTGCTGGAGCAGTTGAAATAGATGCCCTATGTCCTCGCCTTGATTGTCGGATTGGCCTTGCTGGTCGCTGCCGGCAATGCCTTCACCCGGCTCAATCCGGGCCAGCTCGCGCTCGTCCTGCGGAGATCCGCGGCGACCATGCTGCTCGGTGCTGCCGGATTCCTGGCGCTGCGCGGCATGCTGCCGGTTGCCATCCCGCTGTTCCTGTTCGGGCTCGGCCTCCTCGGCATCCGCCCCTTCGCCTGGCAGCAGAAGACGCCGGGACAGAAGTCGCGGGTCGCGACCTCGCTCCTCGCTATGGAGCTCGATCATGATTCCGGCAATATGGAAGGTCGCGTCCTCTCCGGACGCTTCACGGGCCGCGAGCTCGCGAGCATGGAGCTGCGCGAGTTGCTGGACCTGCGCGAGGAGGCTCTCGCCCTCAACGACCAGAGCAGCGCCCTGCTCGATGCCTTTCTCGACCGCCGTGACCCTGTCTGGCGCGAAACCTGGGCGGCCCGGCACGGAACCGGCCAGGGCGGCGACGGCTCTCGCGCCTCGAATGGCTCAGGCCGCGGCGGCCGGAACGGCCGGACCGCCATGGGCAGGGAGGAAGCCCTGCAGGTGCTGGGGCTCGCCGAAGGCGCCACGGAAGAGGAAATTCGCGCTGCCCACCGCCGGATGATGAAGAATTACCATCCCGACCATGGCGGCTCGGACTATCTCGCAGCCAAGATCAACCAGGCCAAGGACGTCCTGCTCGGCGTGTGACAATTCTTTCCCCCTTCTGGCCGGCCGCCGAGCCGGCCATCCAGGGATGTCAACGCAAAGACCGGATGGCCGGGTCATGTGTGGATGGCCCCCGCCTTGCAAGGGTTTTGTGACTGTGACAGCGAAACGGTCGCTTGCGGTCATGTGTCCGGCCTGGTTGCGCGGCTGGATAGCCGCAGGCCTTGATGGGAACCGTGGATCGAGGCCTGATCAAGCCCGCGGGGTCGTGATGCCCCTTGACCCGACGAAGGGTGTCCTCGATCCGTCGTTCGACCGACGATGCCATCATCCTCCTTCACCCTCGCAAGATCGCCCGGCCCTCCCCGGCGCCGCCCTTTCAGGGTTGCGCCGGCGCGGCCCGGAAATCCTCCTGGCGCATCATCAGTGCCCAGGCGATGCGCGCCATCTTGTTGGCCAGGGCGACCGCCACCACCTTGGGCCGCTTGCGCGCCACAAGCTTCATCAGCCAGGGATCGCGGCGGCCTCGTTGACTGATCATCACCGCCATGGCGCCATTGACCAACAACCGCCGCAAATAGCCGTTGCCGCGTTTGCTGATCGGCCCCAGGCGCACCTTGCCGCCGGTGCCTTCCTGGCGTGGCACAAGCCCCAGCGAGGCGGCAAAGTCGCGGCCGCTGCGGAATTGCCTCGGATCGGCGACCATTGCCGCCATCGCGCTCGCCAGGATCGGACCAAAGCCGGGGGCGGTGATCAGATGCCGGCAGGTCTTGCTGGCGCGACCCCAGGCAATGATCTCCTTCTCGACCGCCGCCAGCTGCTGCTCGAGGCTTTCGAGGTTTGTGGCGAGCGCGAGAAGTCCGGCCGGGAGCGGCGCCGGAATGTCAAGCCCAGCGCCGTCGGCGAGCTTCGCCTTAAGCTGACCGACATGGTGCGGCCCTTGCGGAACAACGATGCCAAACTCGGCCATCAGGCCACGCAGCGTATTGATGGTCATGGTGCGCTGTTTGACCAGCAGCTCGCGCACCTTGTGAAGGCCGCCCGCCGCCTGTTGCGCCGCCGTCTTCAGCACCACAAACCGCATCGATGGCCGGCTCACCGCCTCGCAGATCGCCGCCGCATCGGCGGCGTCGTTCTTGTTCCGCCGCACATAGGCCTTGACGTAAGCCGGCGGAATCAACCGCACCTCATGACCGAGAGCCTTGAGCTCGCGTCCCCAGTAATGCGCCGTCGCACACGCCTCAAGGCCGATCACGCAGCGTGGCAAGCGGGCGAAAAATCCCATCACCTGCCCCCGTCGCAACCGGCGCTGAACCACCACCGCGCCGGCCGCGTCAACCCCGTGTACCTGCATCACGCTCTTCGCCAAATCGATCCCGACAATGCTAATCTGGTCCATGGATGGTCCCCGTCAGTTGGTTCACAATCTCCAACTTTGGCACATCGATGCCGCAAGGGGGCCATCCACCCCATCAAGCCCGGCCATGAGGGAGAGAGGGACAGTGCAGCCGAAGAGAATCCGCTTGAGCGCATGATGCTCTAGACCCCCGGGAACCTCGCCCGCCGCCTGCAGTTCAACTGGCGAGATCGGCCGAATGGCCGACCTTTGTAGGAGCAGTGTTCCAACCGTGGTGGCCGCGCTGGTTCGAGCATGCCGGCCGCCCCCCAGCAAACGGAAAACCAAGAGATGGCACAGGTGCGTTCTAAGGACCGATCGGCCCGCGAAGACGAATACGAGCTTGAGAAGCGGGAATATCGCGACGAGCGAGGTGATGTCCATCATCACACCAGAAGTTACATGGAGCGTCACGGCGAAGCCCCGGAAGCCGAGCGGCGCCAGGATCGCCGGCGCTCCGCTGCGCCCTCGCGGCAACGCCGGACCGAGGCGTCCGACAGGGGCTCGAGCCTGGGCAATATCGCCCGCAGCATCGCCAATCGCCCGGTCTTCCTGCTGGCTGCCGCGGCTGCCGCCGGAACATTCTTTCTGTCGCGGCGAATAGCGGACGAGGATTTCTCGCGCCGCGGCTCCGGACACGATCGCGACAACGAAGGATTCATTCCTGGCACCAGCTGGCTGCGTGAGGAGATTCTCCCGAGCCCTGAAACCCCCCGCGACGTCTTCATCACCGGCTTGCGCAATGCACACAGCGTCGAGGTCAAGGCCGTCCAGCTGCTGGAGCGCCAGATGCAGGCTCTCAAGGACTATCCCGACATTCGCGCCCGCCTCGACCAGCATCTCGGCGAGACCAGAAACCAGCTCAATCGCCTGGAAACCATGCTCGGCGAGCTCGACGAATCGCCATCGACGATAAAGGACACCCTGCTTGCTGCCTTCGGCAACGCCTTCGTCATACCGCAGGGAATGGCCGGTGATGCGATCCTGAAGGGTGCCTTCGCCTCCTTCGCCTTCGAGAATTACGAGATTGCCGCCTATCGTTCGCTCATCACCATGACGGAGGTGGTGGGAATGCCGCAGTTCCGGGCGCCGCTCGAAGCCTCGTTGCGGGAGGAGACAGCCATGGCGCAATGGCTCGGCGACAACATTCCTGCCGTGACGCGGCGCTATCTCTCGGAGATCAAGGCCGAGGCATGAACGTCGCGCGGCTTCAGGGATAGAAGCTAGTCTAGGCGACGACCGGCACGAACCCGGAGCCTTCGAGCCGCTCGAGAACGCCCGTGCGAATATCGAAGCGGAACCCGTGGAGCTGGAGGCGCCCCCGCTCCACGGCCTCGCGAACCCAGGGGAAGCTCCGCAGATTGGCGAGCGACAGGCGGACCGCCTCCATCTCGCACCGGCTCAGCATCTCGACCCTGTCGAGGTCGCCCGGCACCGCGCGCAGCACCGGCTCGGCAATCGCCATCCATTGCTCGACGAAGTCGTCCGCCTCCTTCGGTGCGCCCTCGACGATGGCCCGGATGCCGCCGCACAGGCCATGGCCGAGCACGACGACGTGCCTGACCCCGAGCACCCGGACGGCATATTCGATCGCTGCGCTGGTGCCGTGATAATGCGCATCCGGCTGATACGGCGGCACGAGCCCGGCCATGTTGCGTACGACGAACAGTTCGCCGGGCGCCGCGCCGAACACCCGTTGCGGATCGACCCGCGAATCCGAGCAGGCGATGACCAGCGCCTCCGGCTCCTGCCCGTGGCGCGCCAAGGCCGCATAGCGGGCCCGTTCGGCCGGCCAGACGGTCTGGCGAAATCTTCGATAGCCCTCGAGCAGACGGTCCATGTCGCCTCGGTTATGTGAGCTCGTTTCTAGAATGGCGGTTCTTCATAAGCCGGCTTGCCGTCCACCAGCAACCGCTTGATGGCAAGCTGACCATCGGTCCCGGCCACCGCGACGATCCGGACGGTCTCGACTGGAATGTTGTCGAGCCGCGCCGCCTCGGTCTGCGGCAAATAATAATCCTCGATTCCATAAGTCAGACTGATGCGATCCGGCGAGACCGCAGTGACCGTGCCGCGCGCCACCACATCCCCGGTCATCGCCACCGGCATGTTGCGATAGAGGCTCACCGGCACCGCATGGCCTTCCGAACCGTTGCGCAGCACCACATAGACCGTATCGCCGACGCTGAATTCCGGACGCCCGCCAGCCATCAGCCGCGGGTCGAGCTGCGAGATGTCGTAATTCAGCGACGAGTAATAGCCCTTGAACGGGTCGCGCGGGTCGCGCGGCTTGATCTTCAGCACCACCTCGCGCCCCGTTTGCAGCAGCGCGACCCGGTCATAGACGATCTTGGCCAGCGCCGCCGATTGGACGAAAGCGATCATGATGAGCGACAGTGCCAGGAACCGCCGCGGGGCCACCGTCATGCCGGGCTCCTCTGCGCCTTGCGTCGTTCGGCGATGACGAAGATGACGCTCATGGTGATGAGCAGGAGGCCGGCCAGCAGATAGAACAGCGCCGTCTCGAGCAGCCCCCCGAATGTTTTGAAATAGATGTAGAGCAGCTCGGCAAGGAAGAACGCATAGCCGGTGGTCGCGATCGAGCGCAAGCCCCTGCGGCCGCCATCGGCGATCAGCCACAGGCTGCCGGCAAGGATCAGGGTGCCGGCATAGACGTCGAATGTCGTCTTGTCGATGAGCGGCGCAATGAGGGGCGGCAGAGCAAGCCTGAGCAGCACCGCATAAAGCCCAAGTCCGGCGGTGGCCACGGGGGGAAAGCTGCGGATGAACAACGCTCCGCCGACCGCCACGAGCGCGGCGGCGAGGCCGGACCAAGCCAGCCCGGCGATCGAGGCGGCCGGGAGCGCGACGAATGGCTCGCCGACCTGCAGCAGCATCAGGTCGCCAAGAGCGATCAGCGCCCCGTAGGCGGCAAGCGTCGGGAAGAGGTGCTCGGCCCGCTCATCCTGGACCGCCGCGCGACGGCCTCCTGCCAGCACATAGACGGCAAAGCCGAACTGGCACGCCGCGCCGGGAGGCAGGGTCTCGCGCATGAACTCGCGGAAGATGGCGATGAGCAGCACCAGCAGGAGCGCGTTGAGGGCAAGCTGCGAATTCTGCCGCCACACCGCTGCGGCGCACACTCCCCAAACGATGGCGAACTGCCACATCGAGATCGACAACCCCTCCGTTTCGCCGATGACGAGCCACACCGCAAGCAGCAGGATGGCAAAGACGAGCGACGCCGTCGACTGCATGAGCACAGCGGCGAGCAGCACCCCTGCCCCCCACAGCAGCACCGCATCCGTCGGGTTGCCGGAGATATGATAGGTCTGGGCAATCAGCATGATGCTGGCACCGAACACCGCGCCGCCGATCAGCAGCATGGCATGCCCGAAATGATCGCGACCGGTGCGGAACAGCCCATAGGCGATGGCATAGGACAGCCACAGCGCGCCGAACAGCACGCCGAGCCGGACAAGGCGCGGCAGCGCCTCCCAGTTGGCGGCGACGAAGGTGAGGATAGCCAGGCACAGCAGCACCGCGCCGAGGATCGCCAGCACTGCCCCCGCCGAGAAGCCGCCATTGGCCGCTGCATCGCCCGCCATGCGCTCCTCCTGCTCGGCGCTGATCCAGCCCCGTTCGCGCCAGCGGGCGAGGTCGCGCCGCAATCGAGCTGCATAGCCGAGCATGTCCTCACCCCGAATCGCTGATCAGCCGATCGAGATGGTAGCGGATATGCGCCGCCTCGGCAGCGCTGCCCGCGAGCGCGATCGCCCGGTCGAAGGCGGTTTGCGCTTCCTGCCGCCGGCCGAGCTTGTTCAGGAGCGCACCCTTGACGCCGAAGAAGTGGAAATAGCGGTTGAGCCGCGGCGCCAGCGGCTCGATCAGCTTGAGCGCCGCTTCCGGCCCATGCACCTTGTCGACCGCCACCGCCCGATTGAGGGTGACGACGGGCGATGGCTGCAGCCGCTCGAGGGCCGCATAGAGGCGCTCGATCTGTCGCCAGTCGGTTTTCGTCGGATCGCTCGCCCGGGCATGCAGCGCCGCGATCGCCGCCTGCAGCTGATAGGAGCCGGGGCGGCGGTGCTGCATCGCCTTGTCGATCAGCGCGAGCCCCTCCTCGATCATGCGGCGGTCCCACCGGCTGCGGTCCTGCTCCTCGAGCAGAACGAGCGAGCCATCGCCGGCCATCCGCGCCGCCGAACGGGCATGCTGCAGCAGCATGAGCGCCACGAGCCCCATCACCTCGGGCTCGGCCGGGAACAGGCTGAGCAGGATCCGCGCCAGCCGGATCGCCTCCTCGCACAGCGGTCGCCGCACAGCCACCGCATCGCCGCTCGCCGAGTAGCCTTCGTTGAAGATGAGATAGATCATTGCTGCGACCGCCGCCAGCCGCTCCGCCCGTTGCGCTGCAGCCGGCGGCTCGAACGGCACATCTGCCTGACCGATCCGCGCTTTCGCCCGGGTGATGCGCTGCTCCATGGCGCTGTCGCTCACCAGGAAGGCACGGGCGATCTGGCCGACGCTGAGACCCCCGACAATGCGCAGCGCGAGCGCGATCTGCTGTGTTGTCGGCAGCTCCGGATGGCAGCAGATGAAGAGCAGCCGCAGCACGTCGTCGCGATACTGCTCGCTGTCGAGCCGCTCGGTGATTGCCGCTTCGCTGTCCTCGAGATCGGAAATCAGCTCCTCGGGCGGCATCGCCTGTTGCCGCATCTGCCGGCGCACGGCGTCGATGCCGACATTTCGCCCGACAAAGATCAGCCATGCCGCCGGATCGCGCGGCGGCCCTTTCTCGGGCCAGCTGCTCAAGGCCCTGAGACAGGCTTCCTGATAAGCCTCCTCGGCCGTATCGAGATCGCGGAAATAGCGCAGCAGCGCGCTCAGCGCCTGCGGCCGCGCCGCGCTCAGCGCCGCATCGATCCAGCTCGAATCGCTCATCTTACAAGGTCCCCGGCAGATAGAGCGACACCGGGCGGATCTCGTAGCTGCCGCCTGGATTGGCGCGTGCGAGGTCGCGGGCGATGTCGAGCACCGCCGCCAGGGATTCGCCATCGATGATATAGAAGCCGAGCAGCTGCTCCTTCGTCTCCGCGAACGGCCCGTCGATGACGAGCGGCGTCTCCCGGTCCTTCTTGAGCGTGGTCGCACGCGAGGTTGGCATGAGCCTGACGGCAGGCCCGAGCTTGCCGTCGTTGCGCAGCTTCTGATGGACCACGCCGAGGCGCTCCATCACCTGATCGTCCTCCTCCCGGGTCCAGGAGGTCACCACGTCTTCGTAATGGTAGCAGAGAATGGCGTAGAGCATGGATCGCGTTCCCCAGGACAAGGACGGTCCGCGTATAGCCATCCGCCGCCGAAAAGGGAATGGTGGCAGCCGCTGCGGCAGGGGCGGACCATGGTCACGATCCGCATCCCGAATTCCCGGGCGACGTCGAATTGCCGGGAATCACTGGCCTAATCGATTCTGACTGCCTCACTCGGAATTGAGAATCGTTCCAAGCCGGGACCGAGTTTGTGGCATTGTCTAAGGTCCAAGCCCCTCGATTTCGGGATAGCCGATGACCGACACCGCACTTCATGACGCCTCGCCCCACGCCGTTTCGACGGCCATGATCGTTCATGCCGTTCCCGACGATTTTCGTTCGAGGCTCGAGGCGCGTTTTCCCGCGATCCGCTTCGTGTGGGTGACCGATGACGATAAGGACATCGCCGCGCTTCTGGAGCAGGAGAAGCCGGACGTGGTGTTCTCCATCGTGACCGCAACCTTTCGCGGGCCGGCGCATCGCCAGGCCGCAGGATTTCCGTCCGTAAAGTGGGTCCATTGCGGCGGCTCGGGCTATGAGCATCTCCTGCCGCTCGACCTGAACCGGGTGGTGCTGACCAACTGCGTCGGGGTGCTGGCTCCCTTCCTCGCCGAGACAGTGGTCGCCGGCATGCTCGCCCTCAACAGCCGGCTCATCCGCTATCATAGTCAACAGGCAAAGCGCCAGTGGTCGCCTCACAGCTTCCGGCCGATCAGGGGACAGACGCTGCTGATCCTCGGCCTTGGAGCCATCGGCCAATGTGTTGCCCGCATCGCCAAGGCCCTGGGCATGCGGGTGCTCGCGACCTCGCGCTCGCCCGATCGTCCGCATTCCGATGTCGACGAGCTTCATTCTCATGACCGCTTCCGCGCCCTTCTGCCCAGGGCCGATGTCCTCTCGCTGCATCTGAGGCACACCGCCGACACCGAGGGCCTGATCGATCGCGCGGTGCTCCAGGCGCTGCCGCGCACTGCGCTCTTCATCAACACGGCGCGGGGCGCCATCGTCAAGGAGCCCGATCTCGTCGCGGCGCTTCAGAGCGGCCACCTCGGCGGTGCTTATCTCGACGTGTTCGCCGCCGAGCCGCTGAGTCCGGACAGCCCATTATGGAGCATGGAGCACGTTTTGATCTCGCCGCATGCCTCCGACAATGTCGAGGACTGGACCCAGCGCTTCGCCGAGCTCTTTGCCGACAATCTCGACCGGTGGATGCGCGGTACGCCACTCATGAATGTTGTCCGATTTTGAGACAACAGCACTTCAATTCTAGCTTTAATCTTGGGACGTCTTTAAAGTCGTCTGTCCATAGTCCGCGTCATGAAGGAGTAGGATCATGGCGATGTCTTTCAAGATCACCGCAATTGCAGCTGCTGCATTCGGCCTCGGCCTCTTCATGGCGGCGCCGAGCGAGGCCGCCACTCTTGCCGTCGGCAAGACCATGCTCGCTCGACCATCGGCCACCGCCCCGATCAACATCGGCTATCAACGCTGGTATGGCGGCGGCTATTACGGCGGTGGCTATTATGGTGGCTGCTGCCGGCCGGCCTATGGCTGGGGCTATCGGCCTTGGCGGTACAACTATGGCTACGGCTATGGTTATCCCTATTA
>DATAOT010000135.1:0-3047 GCA_036265615.1 Aestuariivirgaceae bacterium | reverse complement strand
GGCGGACAGCGATGGCGCAGGCCATTCCCGCATCGCCCGAATCCGGCAGCATCAAGATGGGAATCGAGCCCTGGCTCGGCTACGGCCAATGGCACATTGCAGCCAAGCAGGGCCTCTTCAAGAAGGCCGGGCTGGACAGCGTCGAGATCGTCAACTTCACCGCCGACGCCGATATCAATGCCGCCCTCGCCGCCGGCCAGCTCCAATGCGGCAACATCGCCACGCACACGGCGATGAACTTCATTGCCGCCGGGCTGCCGCTCAAGATCGTCGCGCTGCTCGATGTCTCGAAGACCGCCGATGCCATGATCTCCGACGGCTCCGTCACGGCGATCAAGGACCTCAAGGGCAAGCAGGTCGCCTATGAGGAGGGGACCACCAGCGACATCCTCCTGAACTATGCGCTGAGCCAGAACGGGATGACGGTTGCAGACATCCAGAAGGTGCCCATGCCGGCCGCCGATGCCGGCTCGGCGCTGATCGCCGGCAAGGTGCCGGTGGCGGTCACCTATGAGCCCTATCTGACGCTCGCGATGCAGCAGAACCCCAAGGTGAAGATGATTTATTCCGCAGGCGAGGACCCGGGCCTCATCTCCGACGTCTTCGTGGTGCGCGAGGAATTCCTCAAGGACAAGCCGGGACAGATCGTGGCCCTGCTCAAGGCATGGGACATGGCGCTCGCCGACTATCGCAAGGACATGGCCGGCGGCCGGGCGATCATTGCCCGGGCGGTCGGCGCCAAGCCTGAAGAGCTCGCCACCGCCTTCGAGGGCGTCGTCTACTACTCGCTCGCCGAGAACAAGGACGAGCTCGGCGGCAGCTTCGCCAAGAAGGTCATTCCGGAAGTGCACGCGGCAGCGCGCAAGGCTCAGATCCTGCAGAAGGATGTCGACCTGACACAGGCGATCGACAGTCGCTTCGTGGATGCGGCGAGCAGATAGCAGGCAGCGACCACGCCGCCTGTTCAAGCTCGGCGGGCGCATGACCGCGCTGGAGTATCTGGCGATCTCGACAGCGGTGTTTGCTGCGCTCGGCATAGCCTGGTACGGCTTTACCGCCACCGGCATGATTCGCCCGCTCTTCCTTCCCTCGCCCGGGCAGGTGTTGAGCCGCCTCGAGGAGCTCTGGCGCAGCGGCCAACTTGCTGCCGATGCCGGCATCAGCATCTACCGGATCGGCGTCGGCTTTCTGATCTCCACCCTGATCGCCCTGCCGATCGGCGTGCTGATCGGCTGCTACCGCGCCTGGGAAGCGGCGATCGAGCCGTTTGTCGACTTCATCCGCTATATGCCCGTGGTCGCCTTCGTTCCGCTGACCATCCTGTGGACGGGAACCGGCGACATCCAGAAGTTCCTCATCATCTTCATCGGCACCTTCTTCCAGCAGGTGCTGCTGGTCATGGACAATGTCAAATCGGTGCCGCGCAACTTCATCGACCTCGGTCGCACGCTTGAAATGCCGGAATGGCGGATCCTGCAGCGGATCGTCCTGCCATCGGCCATGCCGGGCATCTGGGACTCGATGCGGATCAGCCTCGGTTGGGCCTGGACCTGGCTCGTCGTGGCCGAGCTCGTGGCTGCCACCTCCGGGCTCGGCTATCGCATCACCACCGCACAGCGGTTCTTCCTGACCGATCTCATCTTCGGCTATCTCCTGCTTCTCGGCATTCTCGGTCTCGCCACCGACCAGGTGATGAAATATGCCGGACGGCGGCTCTTCCGGCATCGCGAGGTGGCCTGATGGCTGCCGCTGCCCCGACGCCCAAGCTTGTCATTGCCGGCCTCGGCAAGACCTACCGCACCGGGCGGGGCGACACGGTGGCGCTCCGCGGCGTCGACCTCGCCATCGAGGACAACGAATTCGTGGCCCTGGTCGGGACCTCGGGCTGCGGCAAGTCCACGCTGCTGTCCATAGCCGCCGGGCTTGAATCACACGACGAGGGAACGATCACCATCGACGGCGAGCCGATCACCATGCCGGGCCTCGATCGCGGCGTGGTGTTCCAGAGCTATACCCTGCTCCCCTGGCTGACCGCCCTCGGCAACGTCGAGTTCGCCTTGAAGGCGGCCGGCTCCGCAGGTCGCGATGCACCCTCGCTCGCGCGGGCTCATCTTCACCTTGTCGGGCTCGAGGGCTTCGAGAATGCCTATCCGAACGAGCTGTCCGGCGGAATGCGGCAGCGCGTGGCGATTGCCAGGGCGCTGAGCTACCGGCCGAAAATGCTGCTGATGGACGAGCCGTTCGGTGCGCTCGATGCGCTGACGCGCCATCACATGCAGGAGCTGCTTACCGCCATCTGGGAGAAACATCGGCTCACCGTGCTGTTCATCACCCATGATGTCGAGGAGGCGATCTATCTTTCCGACCGGGTGGCGGTGATGACCAATCGGCCGGGACGGATCAAGTCGATCGTTCCCGTGCCGCTGCCGCGGCCACGCCGCTACGAGCTGATATCATCGCCCGAGTTCCGCACCCTGCAGCTTGAGGTGCTGGATGAGATCCGAGCCGAGTCGATGGCGGTCGCCGCGTTGGGCAGGGTGCTGGCATGAGCCCGCCCGACCCTTCGAAGGGGTCTGGAGATGAGCAATGAAGCACGTCGTCTGATCGAGAGGCTCGGGCTCGAGCCTCATCCCGAGGGTGGGCATTTCCGCGAGATCTACCGGCACCGCCATGAGCGGGAGGAGGTGCGCGGCCATTTGACGTCGATTTATTATCTGCTCGAGGCTGGCCAGGTGTCGCACTGGCATCGCATCGACGCGATCGAGCTCTGGAACTACCATGCCGGGGCGCCGCTCGAGCTCACCGTGGTGGCGGAGGCAGACCAGCCGGTCCGCTATCGTCTCGGCGTGGATTTCGAGGCCGATGAACGACCGCAGGCGACGGTGCCGCCCAAGGCCTGGCAGAGCGCCCGTTCGCTTGGCGCCTGGTCCTTGGTCAGCTGTACCGTCGCCCCGGCATTTCACTTTGCCGGCTTCGAGCTGGCTCCCCCCGGCTGGTCACCCATCGCGTGACGCTCAGGCCGCCTTGAGCAGCCCCTCTGCACGCAT
>DATAOT010000134.1:0-5248 GCA_036265615.1 Aestuariivirgaceae bacterium | reverse complement strand
TCGGGGTGAAGCAGCCGCACCGCATCGGTGAGGCCGAGATTGAGGAGGGTGCGGAAGCGGGCGCGAGTCTCGGGCTGGAACAACGCATCATTGACCCACAGCTCCGGCCGCTTGACGTCGAGCGGCGTCGGAATGACGTTGAAGTCGCCGGCCAGGATGAATGCCTCCTCGTCCCTGAGCAACGCGCTCGCCCGCGCCGTCAGGCGGTCCATCCAGTCGAGCTTGTATTCGAACTTGTCGGTGCCGATCGGATTGCCGTTCGGGAGATAGAGGCAGGCGATGCGGACGACGGAGCGGTCGCCCGGAACCACCACCTCCATATAGCGCGAATGCTGGTCGGTATCGGCGCCGGGCAGGCGGCGGGTGACGTCCTCGAGCGGCCGCTTGGAGAGAACGGCGACGCCGTTGAAGCCTTTCTGGCCGTGCACGGCGAGGTTGTAGCCAAGCTCCTCCAGCGCTTCCCCCGGAAATGCCTCGTCCTCGCATTTGATCTCCTGGAGGCAGCAGACGTCGGGCGTCGCTTCCTTCAGCCAGCGCAGCAGATTGGAGAGGCGCGCCTTGACGCCGTTGATGTTCCATGTGGCGATTTGCATCAGAGCATGGTGCTCTAAATCGAGAAGGAGGTGCCGCAGCCGCAGGAGGTGGTGGCGTTGGGATTGTTGACCTTGAAGGATGCGCCGATCAGCCCGTCCTCGAAATCGATCTCGGAGCCGAGAAGGTAGACGAGGGATACGGAATCGATCAAAACGGTTGCACCGTCGCGTTCGATTGCAAGGTCATCTTCCATGGCGGTGTCGGCCAGGGCGAAATCATACTGGAATCCCGAGCAGCCGCCCCCGAGCACCGACAGGCGCAGGGCGGACTTGCCGCCATTTTCGGCAGCAATCTCGCGGATCCGCTCGGCGGCGCGGGCGGTCAGGGTAATGGGCTCGGTCATTGCACCTTCGTCGAGACGCCTCGGTCAGGATCCTCGAGACCTATGTCGGGTAGGCCGGCGCGTTTGTCAATCGCGGCGGACCGGCTGATGCGGGCGGGGCTTGCCGCCTATGCCTGCAGCGCCGGCGCCTCGCGCGGCCGGCTCGTGAAGGAGCCCGAGACGCCGTCGCGGACACCCTTCCAGCGCGATCGCGACCGGATCATCCACTCCGCCGCGTTCCGGCGGCTGAAGCACAAGACCCAGGTGTTCGTCTATCACGAGGGCGATCACTATCGAACACGGCTGACACACAGCCTCGAGGTGGCGCAGATCGCCCGCTCGATCGCGCGAACCCTCGGCCTCGACGAGGACCTGACGGAAGCCATCGCGCTCGCGCATGATCTCGGCCATACACCGTTCGGCCATGCCGGGGAGCAGGAGCTCGATCGGCTGATGGCGCCTTACGGCGGCTTCGATCACAATTCGCAGACGCTCAGGATCGTGACCCGGCTCGAGCGCCGCTACGCGGCCTTCGACGGGCTCAATCTCACCTGGGAGACGCTCGAGGGCCTGATCAAGCACAACGGGCCGATCAGCAGCGCATCGACGGCGGTGCTCGAGCTCATTGCCACGCTGGGCGTCGATCCTTCGAGCTATGCGCCGGCAGAGGCGCAGGCGGCGGCGATTGCCGACGACATTGCGTATAATGCGCATGACATCGATGACGGGCTCAGGGCGCAGCTCTTCGCCGTCATCGATCTCGGCGACGTGCCGCTCGCCGGCGACGCGCTGAGCGAGGTGTTGAAGACCTGGCCGCGACTCGACCGGGCGCGAATCATTCATGAGACGGTGCGGCGGGTGATTTCGTGGATGATCAGCGATGTCATCGCCGAGACGGGACGGCGGCTCAAGCGGCAGCCGATGGCGAGCGCCGACCAGGTGCGGCAGCGCGGTGAACGGCTGGTCTGCTTTTCGGCGCAGATGCAGGAGAAGAACCGGGCGCTGCAGGCATTCCTGTCGGCGCGCATGTACCGCCATGAGAAGGTGATGGACATCATGGGGCGGGCGCAGCGCGTGGTGCGGGATCTCTTCGAAGCCTATGTCAAGGATCCGCGGCTGCTGCCGGCGGGATGGATCGAGGAAGGCACCGCCGACATGGCCAGCAATTATCCACGCCAGGTCTGTGATTTCATCGCCGGAATGACCGATCGCTATGCGTTGGATCAGCACAAGCGGCTGTTTGACCTTGATCCGCTTTTCCGCTAAGCGCCGGATTAGTCGGAGACGTGCATGGACCTGTTCAAGAAGTTTCACGAAAGATCAGCCGCGGCCAGCGTCGCGGTCGTCCATCGCCTCGCTCCTTCGGTCAACCTCGATCTCGCCAAGCTCGCCGTGCAGGTGCCGCGCCAGCGCGAGCATGGCGAGATGGCCAACAACGCGCCGTTCATCGTGGCGCCTCAGGCCGGGATCACGCCGGCGGCCTTTGCCGAGGCGTTCGTCAGGGAATTTGCCAACGATCCCGATTTCACGGTGTCCTTCGCCAAGCCCGGCTTCATCAACGCCCGGCTGTCGGCGCGGGCGCTGCAGGGCGTGGTGGCCGATGCGCTCGAGCAGCGCGAGGAGTTCGGCCGGTCCGACATGGGCGGGGGTGAGCGCGTCAATGTCGAATATGTCTCGGCGAACCCCACCGGGCCCTTGCATGTCGGCCATTGCCGCGGCGCGGTGTTCGGCGATGCGCTGGCCAATCTTCTGGCCAAGATGGGCTTCGCCGTCGCACGCGAATATTACATCAACGACGCCGGGGCACAGGTCGATGTGCTGGCACGCTCGGCCTATCTGCGTTATCGCGAAGCGGCGGGGGAGACCATCGCCGAGATCCCGGCCGGTCTTTATCCAGGCGAGTATCTGAAGCCCGTGGGCCAGGCGTTGTTCGAGCGTCATGGCCGCGCGCTTCTGGCCGTGCCGGAAGCGGAATGGCTGCCGCAGGTGCGGGCGGTGGCGGTGGCGATGATGCTCGATCTCATCAAGGACGATCTCGCGGCACTCGGCATTCGCCACGAGGTGTTCGTGTCGGAGGCCGCGCTCCATCGCGACAAGGCGGTCGCCGCGGCGATCGAGGATCTGAGGCGGCAGGATCTCGTCTATGAGGGCCGGCTGCCACCGCCAAAGGGGCAGCCGCCGGAGGACTGGGAAGACCGCGAGCAGCTCTTGTTCCGCGCTTCCGCCTTTGGCGACGACATGGACCGCCCGCTCGTCAAATCGGACGGGAGCTATGCCTATTTCGCCTCGGATGTCGCTTACGCGCGCGACAAGATCGCCCGCGGCTTCGATCAGCTCATCTATGTCCTCGGCGCGGACCATGGCGGCTATGTCAAGCGGCTGCAGGCGCTGGTCGGGGCGCTGTCGCAGAAGCGGGTGGTGTGCGACGTCAAGCTGACGCAGCTGGTCAAGCTGTTTCGCGGCGGCGAGCCGGTGCGCATGTCGAAGCGGGCCGGCGAGTTCGTGACGCTCCGCGACGTCGTCAACGAGGTCGGGCCCGACGTGGTCCGCTTCATCATGCTCTACCGCAAGAACGATGCGCCGCTCGACTTCGACTTCGAGAAGGTCACGGAGCAGTCGCGCGATAATCCGGTGTTCTATGTGCAGTACGCACATGCACGGATCTGTTCGGTGTTCCGCAATGCGGAGATGGAGCTCGGTGAGTCGATCACGAGCGATTCTCTCGCTTCTGCCGACCTGTCGCGGCTCTCCGAAGAGCCGGTGCTGGAAGTTATCCGCAGGTTGTCCGAATATCCCCGCGTGCTGGAGCAGGCGGCGGCAGCTCACGAGCCTCACAGGGTGGCTTTCTACCTCTTTGAATTGGCAAGTGAATTTCACGCACTTTGGAACGCGGGCGTAAAGTCGCCTCATTTGAGATTTATCTCGAAGTGGGATCGACCAGTTACCTTTGCGCGGCTCGCATTTCTGAGTGCGATTCGTTATGCTCTCGCCAGCGGGATGAAGGTCCTCGGCGTGAGGCCCGTCGACGTTATGTAGGGGAAGACCGGGTAGATGGATCAGGACTCCACCAATAGCGGCGAACGGCGAAACTGGCGCGAGCGACTGGGGATCGCTAAGGACAATTCCAAGGAGCTGCCGAAGATTTCCGAGGAATTTCGCTCGGAGAGCGGTGGCCAGCCTGGCGAGCCGCGTCTCGTCGTCGGACAGTCCTCGGCGCCGTCGCTGAAGGCTGCCGCGTCGGACACACCGACAGTGCCCGTGCCGGCGGCACGCGGACAGGGTGCCACGCCGGTGCGTCCGGCGCCGATGGCGCCGCGTCCGACCGCAACGACCGGTGCAGGACGGCCGCCACAGAATCAGCACGCAGCAAACCCGGTGTCGCCGCAAACGCCGCGGGCAGCGCCGTCGGGGCAGGCGAAGCCACCGGCAGTGCCGTCGGCCCGCGCTGCGGCACCGCAGGCATCGGCACGCGCGGCATCGGCTGCCGCGTCGGCGGCCGCCGCGAACGGGTCCGGCGGGCCGGCATCCGACGATTTCGCGGAACGGCTGCGCCAGCAGCGCGAGGCAGCCGAGCGTCTGGCGCGGCAGCGCGCCGCCACGGCACGGGTGCAGAACGGGGCACCGCCACCGCTGGCGAAGGTGCCGGAGACCGCTCCCGCGCCGCCGCGCTTCAGCTTCGCTCCGGACGAGCTTGCCGGCGACGCCAAGCCGGCGCCGGCCCCCGTGGCCGCCGCACCGAAGGCGCCGCAGCGCCCGCCGGCACAGAATGGCGGCCAGCAAGGCTGGCAGCCGCCGTTCCAGGCTGCGCCGGGGCCGTCGCCCTATGCGCCGCCGCGCAGCCCGGGTTATCCCTATGGCCAGCAGCCCTATCAGCCGCAGCGGATGGCGGCGCCGGCCTATGCGCGGCCGCCGCAGCAGGGTCAGGCGGCGGCACAACAGCAGGCACAGGGGCCCTATGCGGCCGTCGCCTATGGCCAGGAAGCATGGAACGGTGCCGAGACCGCTCGCTCAGCGCCGGCGCGGGCCCCGGCGCCGCAACGGGCGGAGAGCTATGCCGGGCAGCCCGAGCTTGCCTATGGCAACGCCGCCGAGGACGTCTATGCCGACCAGGCGCGCGCTCGCCGGCCGGTGCCGGTGGCGCCACGCACGCCGGCGGTGCGCCCGCGCGTGAGCGGGCCGGAGGAGCAGGAGCAGGATGACCTCTACGAAACCGATCGGCGTTCCGATCGCTCGTCCGGCGGGCGCCAGCAGCGGGCACAGGTCGCCGACTACAACCATGCCTACCGCGAATATGACGAGGACTATGTCGAGGAGGAGCCGCGGAGCCGCAGC
>DATAOT010000133.1:0-13938 GCA_036265615.1 Aestuariivirgaceae bacterium | reverse complement strand
AGACCGGTATAAAAGACCGTTTGGGTCCCCGACGTGTCATATTTGAAAATGGAGCCGGTGCCGCCGTCAGCTACGTAGAGGTTGTTGTCCCGATCAAACACCAGTCCCTGTGGACTATTAAGTCCACTGGCGAAAACTGTCTTCGTGCCATCAGGCGAATAAACATCGATCGTGTTAGTGGCCAGGTTTGTGACATAGATATCGCCAGGCTGTGCGAGCTGTTCCAATCGGGCGGCAACATTAACTCCTTCACCAAAGCGATCCTCTCCGTCGATAATCACCTCGCCCAGATTGACGCCGATCCGCATCTGAATTCTTTCGACCTCGGGAGATGAGGCACCGCGCTCTACAAGGCCGTTCTGCAAGGCAACGGCGCATTCAACAGCCTCAACCACGCTCGAAAACTCGGCTAGGAAGCCATCGCCCATATGTTTAAAGATCCGGCCATGATGTCGTTCGATCTCAGGTTCGATCAGCTCCTTGCGTACCGCCTTCAGCCGCTCGAAGGTATCCGACTCATCACGCTCCATGAGAGCCGAGTAGCCGACAATGTCGCCGGCAATAATTGCTGCGAGGTGGCGTTCCATGCCCAACCATAACTTCTTCGAAGAAGGATAGCGCACCACCAGATCAATCTCCACAAAGCGACAGGGTCTCACCGAGGCGCGAAGCGCAGCCGGGGCTCGGATTCCACCCGTATCTAGGAAGAGCCGATCACCCATCGGATGGATGCCGGCATCGCGGAAGAGGTTAGATTGGACCGGTTTCTTCGGCCTTTACGGTCCCTTTCAAGGGAGCGGTGGGGTGATTTATCAAAATCCCCTGAGGTCCGTTCCGGGTCATCAGCGTCGATTCTGCTAAGTCGTGATCGCGTCCGTTCATGCCCCGAAGCCGCGCAAATAATGGACGAGATTGTAATTCGGGTTCGGGCCAAATTCCGACATCTACTCCTTCATCATCATGGAAAGATATTCGCTATTCCTAACCGCGGATCGGGCGTAATATTACCAAGTGGCCGGTCCAGGCGTTCGGATAGGCAGGGTTAGACGAAATGATTAACCCGCATCAATTCTTGTACAATCCGCGTTTAAAGAGAGCTACTGGTGCGGTGGATATGATCCGTCTTGCGGCAATCGGGCTTGGCAGCCTTTTTGCCGTTTGGGCCATGGCCAATCCAATCCATGATGCGGTGAGAGCCGGCGACGTTAATGTCGTGAGTAACCTGCTCAATGAAGGCGTGAATATTGAGGACCGCGAGCCAACCGGCGAGACCCCCCTCATCTCCGCGGCGCTGGCAGGCCAAACCCAGATTGCCGTCTGTCACGCCTTGTTGCCGAAGACTGGATGCGGCTAAGGACCGAGCTGCAGTCACGCCAGCTCCGAGTGTTGCACTTGATCTTCCGACCTCATGGATGATGACCAAATCGGACGACGCATTCACGACTCGGATGTTTGCGGCGCTCAACGCGATGATGCTCGACATGCTCGCCGCCATTGCCCGCACGAGCAGCACAAGATCAGAGCCCTCCAAACACGGGTGGAAAGACGATCACGACGATCGCTGCCCACACCGCGTAGACCGGCAGATAATCCGTTTGCCACTTTTCGAGAGCCGCAAACGAGCCCTGCCGCCGCAAAAATCGTACATAGAGCACGACCGACCAAGCCAGGCTGACCAGAAGAATCAAATTCTCGCCCAGCGCGGCCACGCGGTTCGGGCTGAATCCGAATTCAGTGATGCGTGCGGCGATTGCCGACAGTGCGACCGCGTCTGTCAGTAGCGCACTGACCACCAGCAACACGAGCACCATATCGAAGACACCAGGGCCCGCCTGAGGATCACGAGCCGAAATGGAATAAAGCAGCAGGCCGAGGACCGCCACCAGCAGCAGGTCGAAACCGATCAACTCGGCGCGTTCGATGCCGAATCCGCGGCCGGTCCACAGCACCGTGCCGAGGAACAGGATTAGCATGGCGGCGAAAAGTGGCGTGAACAACCGCGTCAGCACTGGAGCCATGTTTTCGATCACGCTTTGCTTGGTCTCCACCAGCCATGAGGCGATAATGACGGCGCCGATCGCGCCACAGGGCACCTGCCAAGATTCCAAGTAAGGGCTCGCGTCGATGCCGATGGATTTGAAGACAATCGCCGTGAACGCCGTCAGCAGGACGCCGCCGAGCGCGATTAGGACGTAATAGATGAACAGCTCGCCGGAGAAGCGGATGAAGTCCATGCGGCCCCCGGCTTGGTTCCAGCGCTCACCGGCATAGGCGATACCGACCACCAGCCACAGCGCGATCGGTAGATGCAACGCCGTGAGAATCTCGGTGTGGCCTTTCGGCGCAAAATGATAAGCGTTGGCAAATATCGCCGCCGCGACAAATGCAACCACGAGCCACGGCAGCATCGATCGAACGAGCCGCCGTTTCCAAACGAAATAGCCCGTCAGCAGGGGCAGGACGAAGAGACTGGCATTGCGGGCATAGAAACCCGCATCCGAGTGGAAATCCATGCCGAACAGCGCAGGGACTTTGAGGGCCATGGCCGCCGCCACTGCGAGAGAGAAAGCAACGATGGCATCCGTTCGTACCGCTTTCCCCAGCTCTCCGCCGCCAGAAGGAATGACGAGCTGCTTCCAAAGGCGATCCGAATGCTCACGCGCGAACTCGCGCGAAAGGGCGTCAAGGTCGCCGATCCGCTTGATCGCTATGAGGAAAGCCTCATCGCTGACAAGCCCTGCATCGGTCAGCACAGCAATCTGCTCGCGAAGATGATCCTCCAATTCCGCCACATCGACAGAATGGATGGCCTGCCGGCGATTCAGATAGCTTCGCCATTCACCAATCTGATCATCGAGCATCGCCGCGCCGCCCTTAACCGCCATCTCACAGATTCCCTGTAGTAGCGCGATTGACGCCGCGGGGCTGACCGGCCCTGTAGGGTGAGGCGCCTGCCATATACCGCGTAGCGTAGCGTTCACCGCTTCCCACTGCCTGCGCCCTCTGCTCCACCAGATCCCGCCCGACGCGTTGATCACTGGCCCACGATGCGCCATCGCTTTGACGAAACAACGATCGCTGATGGGGACGCCGTCTCAGTCGTGGTGCTGGCCGGAGGCCGCCGGCGGCTCCTTGCAAGGAGTTCTCGACAGTCTCCACGGACGAGCCTCAAACTTGACATCGCTCAACACATTGGATACGTTCTGTAATTTGGAACGTTCCACAAAAATATAACAGAGTAGGGAGGTACTAGCGATGGCGGAGAACCCGAAAGGCTCGTCTGCCCCTCGACCGCAGCATCCGCCGAAGACCGCGACCTCGGACGGCCCTGCCCTGCCGGGCGGTGTTGATCTTTCGAAGTCGAACATCTCGCGTCGAGCCTTCGTGGCCCGGTCGGCCGGCGCCGCTCTGGCCGTCAGCGGAGTCTCCGGTCTCCTCGCGTCCCGAAAGGCCGCAAGCCAGACCGGCAGCGGCACCGTCGTCGTGATGGCGTGGGAAAATTACGTCCATCCGGAGATACAGAAGCGTTTCCGTGAGGCGACCGGCATCACCATGCGAGGCATCCCCGCCGACTCCGATCAGGACATGTTCACGAAGCTCAAGGCCGGCGGAGGTGAGCAGTACGACGTTGTCTTTGCGAACGCCGGCTTCTGTCCCCTCTACCACGATGCCGGTCTGATCGAGCCCCTCGATCTGAACCAGATACCGGCTGCGAAGAACCTTTGGCCGATCTTCAAGACCAATACCGGCTTTCCCTACATCCTCGCGCCGAACCAGACGCTGCTCTATCCGAGCATGTGGGCTTCCTTCGGCATCTGCTGGAATGTGGACAGCTTCAAGGTCCCGCCTCCCTATTCGTGGAAGGCGCTGTGGGACGCTCCGAAGGGCAAGGTCATCCTGCAGGGCGCCGGCGACGACTTCCTCTCGCTCGCCGGCCTCGCGCTCGGGGTGCCGCGATCCGAGATCTATTCGATGACCGGACCCACCCTCAAGAAGGCAGCCGACTATCTGAGGCAGCTGAAGCCCTTCCAGATCAGCGCCAGCTCCGATCTCGTCACCGCCGACGCCATCCGAACCGGCAAGGCCGTCGTCGGCCAGGCGACGAGCCTCGGCCTCGCCTACCGGATCAACGAAAAGGCCGGCAAGCACGTGGCCGACATCCAGCTGCCCAGCGAAGGCGCCCTCGGTTGGGTGGATGGACCCCAGCTCATCAAGGGCGCCAAGAATCGCGAGAACGCTCTCAAGTTCATCGATTTTCTGATGGGCGACCCGGCGATGCAGGACTGGCTCTGGCAATACAACGTCTTCGGCATGGCGAGCCAGACGACCTCGGAGCGTATCCTGAAGTCTGGCGCAAAGCTGAACGCCCCTATCTACGAAGCCCTCGGCGGCGGAAAACCGGAGATCGCGACCAGCATGGTCTTCCAGGGGCCGTCCCGCTATCCGAAGGAGTGGGCGGCGGCGTATGACGCTGTGCTGGCAGATTAACTGCCAACCGAATCCCGGCCGGAGACACGCTGCATGGGCGCTCCGGTGGTCCGCCTGCTGACCGGCGAGGATGATTCGTCGGCTCGCGGAGGGCCGGGTGGCCTCTTGCGCTCGCAGCGCTTGTCCGCCATCCGGCTGCTCGCTCGCCTGCATCATCGCGGCCTCGAGAACCCGCTGCTCCCGCTTCCGGCGGTCCTCGCGGTCGCAGTCGGCTTTTTCCTGCCGCTCGGCGTCCTCGTTATGTACTCCTTCTGGCCGACCGAAAACGGACGGATCGTCCACCAATGGACGATCGAGAACTACGCCCGATTCTTCACCGAGCAAGCCTATTGGCGGATGCTGCTTCGCTCCTTCTGGCTGGTCGCACTGGCATCGGCGTTTACGGTGTTGATGAGCTTCCCCTTCGCCTATTTCGTGGCGGCCAAGGTCCGCCCCTCGCAGCGGCTGATTTGGATCCTGTTTGCGATCATTCCATTCTGGACCAGTTACCTGATCCGGGTCCTTGCCTGGCTCAACATGTTCGGGGACGAGGGTCTGATCAACAAGGCGCTGACTGGCATCGGCCTTGTCCACGAGCCCATCGGCGTGTTCGGCTTCGGCAGGACGGCGATCGTCATAACCTTCGTCTATCTGTTGTTCCCGCTCTCCTTTCTGGCGACCTACATCGCCATCGAGCGGATCAACCCGGCGATGTTGGATGCCGCCGCCGACCTCGGTGCACGGCCGTGGACAAGGTTGGTCACGATAACCCTCCCGACCGCTCGCTCCGGCATCGTTGCCGGATTCGTCTTCGCCTTCATCGCAATGATGGGCGACTATGCTACGCCGCAGCTGATCGGCGGCACCAACGGCACCCTTTATGCGAACCTGATCACGAACCAGTTCGGCTACTCGCTTCAGTGGGGATTCGGCGCCACCCTTGCGGTGCTGTTCCTCCTTACCATCCTGCTGCTCGTGATCGTGCTCCGCCTCATCGTCGGCGGCGTCGAGGCCGCCGGCGAGTACACGGGCGGCTTCACGCGCCGGCCCGCGCCCTTTCTTTTCGGTTATTCGATCCTCTATCTCATCTTCCTCTATACGCCGCCGGGACTCCTCGTCCTGCTGGCATTCAACGACTCGGAGGAGACCGGTCTGCCCTTCGTCGGCTTCACGACCCGCTGGTTCACCGAGGTGTTTCACAACCCGGTGCTGATCGACGCGCTTTGGACCAGCCTTCAGGTCGCCATCGCCGCTGCCCTCATCAGTGCGGTGTTTGGCACCCTTGCGGCGGTGCAGATCGCACGCGTCAAGGGCCGGGTGCGCTCGTTCAATCTCGGAATGATCTCGGTGCCGCTGTTCCTGCCGCCGCTGGTGCTCGGCCTTGCCATCATCGTCGGCTTGAATGCGCTTGGAATTCAGCGCGGGCTGTGGACGATCATCGCCGGCCACACCATTCTCACCCTGCCGGTGGTGACGCTTCTCGTCCTCGTGCGTCTGGAGGGGCTCGACCGCAACCAGGAGAACGCCGCGATGGACTTGGGAGCGCGGCCGTGGCGGGCTTTCCTGACCGTCTCGGTGCCGCAGGCGCTCCCGGGCATCCTCGCCGGCGTGATGATCGCTTTTGCCATCTCGATGGACGAGTTCATCCTCACCTTCCTCGTGACCGGGTCGCAGCAGACACTGCCGCTCTACATTTTCGGGTCGCTGCGGATCCGGGTCACACCCGATCTGAACGCGATCTCGGCACTGATGCTCGGTGCGTCCTTCCTGCTCCTGACGCTCGGGGCGCTGATCGCCATCGGCCGGGAGCGGCTGCGCGGGCGCGAGCGGGTTGCGCGGATAATGCCGCTCAAAGCGGAGGCAGCCTCTTGAGCACCGACCCCCATCGAGCGCAGCCCATGCCGTCGCGGCCGGCCTTGAAATGCACCGACCTGAGGATCCGTTATCCGGGGCATGACGTCTATGCCGTCGGCTCGGACGCGGTCGGCGTTTCCTTTTCCGTCAATCACGGCGAGCTCTTTGCACTTCTCGGCCCGAGCGGCTGCGGGAAGACGACGACGCTCCGCATCATCGGCGGTTTCATCGACCCGACGACCGGAAAGGTCGAAATCGAGGGCATCGACGTCACGCGCCGCCAGCCATACGAGCGGCCAACGAACACAGTCTTCCAGAGCTACGCGCTCTTTCCGCACCTGCGGGTCGATGGCAATGTGGCCTATGGTCTGAAGATGGAGGGAGTGCCCCAGGCCGAGCGCCGGCGGCGGGTGAGCGAGGCGCTCGAGCTCGTTGGTCTTGCAGGGATGGAGCGGCGCCGGATCGCCGAGCTCTCGGGTGGCCAGCAACAGCGCGTGGCGCTCGCACGCGCCCTCGTGAAGCGGCCGGCGGTCCTGCTGCTCGACGAGCCGCTCGGGGCGCTCGATCTCAAGGTGCGCCGCCAGATGCAGGACGAGCTCGTGCGCATCAAGCAATCGACCGGCACCACCTTGATCCACGTCACGCACGATCAGGAGGAAGCTTGCGCCATCGCCGACCGCATCGCGGTCATGCGGGATGGGCTGATCGTCCAGGTCGATACCCCCGAGGCTCTATACAGGGCGCCGCGAGACGCCTATGTCGCAAGCTTCATCGATGCCGGCACCATCGTTCGCGGCAGGAACATTCGTCACGGCGCCCTGATCGAGGTCTCCCATCCCGACATCGGCTTCACAGGCAGGCTGCCGCCATACCTCGATGGGGCCCAGCCGATCGCTGCTTTGATTCCTCGCAACCAGGCCAAGGTGAGCCTCCCCGCCGGCTTGGGCAATCGGCAGCACGCGCTGCGCGGCATTGTCGAGCGACTCGTCTTCACCGGATCCGTCTTCAACATCAACGTGCGCGTCAGCGAACGGCTCGAGGTTCGCGCCGCACTGACGATGGAGGAGGTCGCGACTTTGGGCGAGGAGAACCTCCGCCCGGGGTCGGTCGTGGAGCTGCATTGGCGCCCCGAGGACATCGTGTTCCTCGCCGACTCCGAAGTCGCCAGGGCACCGAGCTCGCCTTGAGGCAGATTGACAATGACGAGTCGCGCGAACGTGCTCGCACGCGCCCGCATGATCAAGGGCCGACGATTTCCTCGACCCTGACCCACCGCCGCTCGGCGGCCGCGCGCTCGATCGTGTCACAGACGGCCTGGACCGCGAGGCCTTGCGCGAAATCGGGGTCGAAGGACCCCTTGGGCCAGGCCTCGAGCAGATCGGCGAACTGATTGACGAAGCTGGACCCGTAACCCACGCCCTGGCCGATCGGCCACCAGCTGGCGGCATAGGGATGGGTCGGATGTTCGGCGCGTATGCGACGCATGCCGTAGAGGCCCGCGGCATCGCCGCCGTCGCCATATTGAAGCTCGTTGAGGCGGGCATAGTCGAACCGGAGCGTGCCCCGGGTGCCGTTGACCTCGATGGTGAAATCGCAAGGCCGGCGCACGCAGCTGCGCGCCATCTCCAGCACGCCGCGGGCGCCGCCTGAGAAGCGCAGCAGGGCCGCGGAAGCATCATCGACCGTGACCGGCCGAACGGTGCCTGGCTTATCCGGATCGGCGCGCTCGCCGACGAAGGTTGCCGATTGAGCGCTGACCTCGACGATGTCGCCGACCATCCAGATCGCCATGTCGATCAGGTGGCTGCCGAGATCGGCAATCGTCGTTCCTCCCATCCGCCGCTCGAAGCGCCAATCGAACGGGATCTCGGGATCGACGAACTCGTCGGAGAGCCATGCGGCGCGCCAGAGCTGCACCCGCCCGAGGGCGCCTTCCTCGATCATCCGCTTCATCAGCGAGACCGCCGGCAGGCGACGATAATTGAAGCCGACCGCATTCAGCACGCCGGCCCGGCGCGCCGCGACGAGCGCCTCGCGGCCTTCCGCATAGGACGTGGCGAACGGCTTCTCGCAGATCACCGCCTTGCCCTCCGCGGCAGCCGCGGCTGCGATCTCGGCATGGGTGCCAGGCGGCGTGCAGATATCGACGAGGTCGATGTCTTTCCCTTCGACCACCCGTCGCCAATCGGTCGTCACCTCCTCGACCCCATAGGCGCTAGCCGCCTTCTCCAGGAGCTCCCGCCGCCGGCCGCTGATCAGCCGCAGGCGCGGACGGACCGGCAGGTCTCGCATTCGAGGCGCCTCCCGGTACCCGTAGGAATGGGCCTTGCCCATCATGCCATAGCCGACAATGCCGATCCGAACCTCGGGCAACCCGGACATCAGCGCCTCTCGCCTCCGTTCTCGAATATCCGCGAGGCGCGCTCGGCGGCCTCGAGCGCGGCGACGGCATCGAGCGCGGTCGCCCCTTCGGCAGGCCCCCCGCCGACCCAGCGCACGAAGCTCTCCGCCTGCAGCCGCAGCGCCTCGAGAAAGACCCGCTCGGCGGCGGGCGGCCACAGAAAGCGGCACTCCTGCGCGCCGCGCGTCCCGAAGATCTCGACCTTGCACACATCGCCGAGCGGAAAGCGCCGGCCGAGCGAGACCATGCCGGTTGCCCCGCCCGAGAGCGCGCACAGCACCTGCGCGCTCTCGGCATCGCCGGCGACCGGCGGATCGGAAATGGTGCCGGCGGCGACCGCGTGAAGCGCCCCGATCTCCTGGCCGGACAGCCATCGGATCTGATCGAACTCATGTACCGCCATGTCCATGAAAATGCCGCCGCTGCGACTGCGGAAGCTCGCTGGCGGCGGCTGCTCGTCCCATTGATAGCAGGCGGCGAGATAAAGACTGCCCAGTTCGCCGGCAACGATCCGTGTCTGCAGCGTCTTGAGGCTCGGAACGAAGCGCCGCCAATAGGCAACCTGCAGCGGCACATTGGCGCCAGAGGCGATGTGAGCCGCTTCCTTCCCCTCGCGGGAGCTGAGGCCGCATGGCTTCTCGCACAGGATCGGCAGGCCGGCAGCGGCAAGCTCGGCGATGCAGCCGAGATGGGTGTCGCTGGACGAGGCGATCAGGACGCCGTCGAGGCCGCCCGTGCGCAGCATCGCGGCAAGCTCGGCATGGACGGCGATTCCCTCCGCCGCGACTGCCGCACGGGCCGATTCCAGCGGGTCGGCGACCGCGACGATCCGAAGGACGTCGCTGCCCGCGAGCGCACGCAAATGGGTGCGCCCCATGCGGCCCGCGCCCAGGAGCCCCATGCGGAAGGCTGCCATGGCTCAGCCCTGCCCCGCGAGCCGGGAGCGCGAGGCCGCAGGATCGCTCGGCCTCTGCCGTGGCATCCTGGCGAGATGGGCAGCCACGACGGACTCGCAGAGCGCGATATCCGAGAGCGCGTCCTCGCCTGAGGTCAGCGGAGTCCGCCCGGCGGTGACGCAATCGTGGAAGTGGATCAGCTCTTCCTTGAAGCTCTCGGCATAGGAGACGACCTCCTCGTTGCGCCAGGCTCGCGACGACTGGGCTTCGCCGCCCTCGACCCGGAGCAGGGTCGGCATGCTGCGCAGAAAGGGCGAGGGGAAAGACAGGCTGAGGCGCCGGTCAGGGGCATAGAAGGCGAACTCCATCTGATAGCGCGCGATGCCCGGCAGGTCGACCCAGGCGATGATGCATTCCGCCGCGCCGAAGCGCAGCACGACTGTCAGCCCGTTCTCCCGGATATCGGCGAAGTCCAGCCGATCCGGCTCGCCCAGCATGCCGCGCACCGCGTTGAATTCATGCACCATGCTGTCGAGCAGGACGAGGTGATAGGCCTGACGGGTCAGCGGATCGGCCTCGCCGATGGCCGCGGTGATGCGGGTCTGGTTGTCGGCCGCGAAGCTCTTTGCCATGTCCGGTGCAAGGCTTTGGGCTCTGTGCAGCCGATAATGCGCGACATAGGGCTGGAGCGGCGATTCCAGCGTCGTAACCTGCAGGAGCCGTAGATCGGCAAGGCTGCGGACCTCCTCGCCGAGGTGCCGATAGGCGGGATCATAGCGCTTGTTGTAGCCGACCATGAGCGTGACGCCTGCGCTCCGCGCCGCCTCGATCATCGCCCGGCCTTCGGCCACCGAAAAGCACATCGGCTTCTCGACCAGCATATGCTTGCCCGCTGCAGCCGCGGCAATGGCGATCGGGGCATGGCTGCCGGAGGTCAGGATCAGGACCGCGTCCAGGGGAGCCGTGAGGAGATCCTGCCAGCGCACGAAAATGTGGGGCACGCCGTAGTCCGCGGCGCAAGCGCGGACGAGTTCCTCTGACACATCGCAGAGCGCCGCGATTTCAAACCGGTCGGCGAGCTCTCGCAGGTAATGCAGGTGCATCACCTGGGCGATGAGCCCGCATCCGATGACCCCGATCCGAAGCCTCGCGGCCATCGATCTTGCTCCCTTCACACGCCGCCTGTGGAACGTTCCAACGAGAATAGCGACCGCCAGCTTCCACTGTCAACCCGGACTAAGTTGGGGGAGGGACAGGCGGCGGCCTTGCGGTCGAGCCCCGGACGATCAGCCGGCAGCTCACCGTCTGCCGGATCGGATCGCCGCTCAGCTGGCCTTCGATTCGGCTCGCAAGCGTATCCACGGCAAGCCGGGCCAGCAGCTCCTTGGGCTGGGCCATGGTGGTGAGATTGATGCGCGCGAGCCCGGCCATCATCACGTCGTCGAATCCGACGACCGAAAGCTTGCGCGGCACCGGGATCGCCAGGCGGTCGGCGCAGTCGAGGAGATCGATGGCGCCAAGGTCGTTGGAGGAGACAAAGGCGGTTGGCCGCTGCGGTCCCGTCAGGATCTGCTCGACAGGCGCCTCGCGCAGCAGCCGGTCCTCCGCCCGCTCCCAGTGAAACACCACCGCGGTGAGCCCGGCACTCTCCATCGACCGGCGATAGCCGGCCTGGCGTGCTCGATCGGTGGCGTCCTCGACGATCGGATCGGCGCAATAGGCGATCCGTTCATGACCAAGCCCGATCAGGTGCTCGGTGGCGACCCGCGCGCCGCGCTCGTCGTCGGCACAGACCACATCGCCCCACTCGGCCGAGCAGGTGACAAAGACCGTCGGCACGCGGCCCTCGAGCAAGGTCCGCGGCCGGGCCGAGCCGCCGGCATGGGCGAGAAAGACGATCCCGGCGACCCGCTGTTCGAGAAGGCCCTCGATGCCCGCGATCTCGGCAGTCTCATCGCCCTGCGTGTTGCAGAACATGACGCGATACCCCCGTGCCGCGGCGGAGCGTTCGATCTGCTTTGCCATTTCGGCATAGAACGGATTGGCGAGATCGCCCACGACAACGCCGAAGATCGTTGTCCGCTGATGGACCATCTGGCGCGCCAGGATGTTCGGACGATACCCGAGCTCCTCGATGGCCCTCCTGACCTTGTGCTGGGTTTCGGGCGTGATGCTGCGGATTCCACGCACCACATTCGAGACTGTGGACTTCGATACGCCGGCGCGTCTGGCGACATCGAGGATCGTTGGCGGCTTGCCAGCCGGGCGCTCGGTTTCCATCAAGCTCCGCCGGTCATGGATTCGATCCGCTGTAGCGATGCCTCAGGCCGTGCTTCCATGGGGCGCCATCACGACCTTCATGGCGGCATCCGTCTGGGCCAGCTCGATGGCCTCTCGCGCCTGCTCGAGCGGCATCCGGTGAGTCACGATGCGCTCGAACGGCAAGCGGTCGAGATTGGCGGCCATGAGCCGCATGGAGGGCAAATAGGAGGTCGAGGTCTCGCCTCCGACGCCGATGACGCTGACATTTTTGGTGCAGATGTCGGAGTTGGGATTGATCGCGACCGGTCCCATGTCGACGAAGGCCCCGGCCTCCACCACCACGCCGCCGACCCGCACCATCTTGAGGGCCTCGACGAAGGTCGCGGGAACTCCGCTGCAGTCGAGCACGATATCGGCCCCGAGGCCGTCGGTGTGCTCGCGGACCCGCGCGATGCGCTCCGCCATGTCGGTGGCCTCCGCCTGCATGGTGAGGCCGGCCCCGAAAGCCTCGGCGAGCGCCAGGCGGGACGGGAAGCGATCGGTCGCGATGAGCTTGCCGGCACCAAGAAGCTTCGCCTTGACGAGGTGGCAGAGCCCCAGAGGTCCGACGCCGAGCACGGCGACGGATTGGGCAAATCGGCTTCCGCCGACGAGCCCCAGCAAGGACTGGGCGGTCTCCACGCCATGGGTCACCGACATGATCTCCGTCAGCACCGCCACGTGATCCGGCAGGTCTTCCGGAACCCTGAACAGCTGCGTGCCGGGGAGCAGGTACATGTGCTCGGACCAGCCGCCGAAGAGATGGGGCGCCGGGCCGCAATGCAGGCTGTTGCCGTAGTCCTCGAGGTTCTCGCACATGTAGTAGGGATAGCCGTTGCGGCAGAAATGGCAGTCGCCGCAGGCGACATTGGCCGCTGGCACGATGCGGTCGCCGGGTTTGAGGGGGCGTCCCTCGCTGTCGTGAACCTCGCCCCCGGTGGCAACCACCTCCCCGACATTCTCATGGCCGCAGATGAGGGGATATGTCAGATCCCGCTCGTGCGGCGTTCCGGCATACTGCTTGGACTCGCCGCGGAAAGTGTGCTTGTCGGTGCCGCAGATCCCGGAATAGTGCACCTTCATGATCACCGCCCCGGGCGCTGGCTCGGGCATCGGAAACGCCTTGAGCGAGATCACGCCGGGACGCTCGGTGACGGCTGCCCGAACCAGGCTCATGCATTTACCCTCGTTCGATGATCGTTGCCGAGCGCCTGGGCGAGGAGCCGGGCCGCCTGCTTGATGCCCTCCTTGGGCGCCACGAACGGATCCTCATGCTCGATGGCGATGGTCTTGACGCGGCCCGCTGCCGCAAGATCCCTCAACAGCCCCTGCCACCAGTTGAGGCCGTGACCTCGCCCGACCACGGCGAAATTCCAGGGCATCTCCGTGGCCGGGGCGGGCCAGCGGTGATCGAGCAGCCCGTTCAGGGCAAGCTTCTCGGCTTGGAATGCCACGTCTTTGCCATGGGCATGGCCGATACGCCCGGCCAGCCGCTGCACGACAAGATTGGAATCCATCTGCATCCAGAAGAAATGACTCGGATCGATGTTCGCGGCAATGGCGGGGGAGAGCGCCGCGAGCCGTTCGAAGGTCTCGACATTGTAGGCGACGGTGCCGGGATGGAGTTCGAGGCAGATCATCAGCCCCGGATCGGTGCGGCTTGCGAACGCCCCCATCTCTGCCCAGTAGTCGTGGATCTGCCGCTCCCACTGGCGCTGATAGACGTTCTCGAGATAGGGCAGCCACCCGCCGCCGGCGAAATGTGGCGTCGCATCGCCGGCACCCCCCGCTGGGCAGCCGGCAAGAGCGACGATCCGGTCGACGCCGATTTCGCTGGCAAGCCGGATGGTATCACGCAGCGCCGCATCATGTGCGGTGGCGATGCTCTGGTCGGGATGGAGCGGATTGCCCCAGCAATTGAAGGCAGCGATCGCGAGACCGCGGGCCGCGATCTCGTTCGCCCACGCGCGGCGGGCACCGGGATCCTCGAGCAGCCGTGGCATGTCGCAATGGCTCGTG